>DASTLD010000110.1:0-23651 GCA_035715345.1 Longimicrobium sp. | reverse complement strand
GCCGGCGTAGCGGTCGCGCAGCTCCGGCACCCAGCCGGGCACGGGCGCCTGCACCGCGCGGCAGCGGCGCTCCACCACGTCCAGCACCTCCAGCGCGGCCTCGCTGGCCTGGCCGGCGGCAAAGTGCCCCACCAGCAGGCGCATGGCCGTCTGCGCCGCGTCCGGGGTCACGGCCTGGAACTGCCCCGCGCCCTCGCGGAGGTACCAGGCCATGAGCTTGCGCTCCGTCTTGACGTACGGCGCGGCGCCGTCCAGGAAGCCGCGCAGGCCCGTCGGGCTCATGCCGATGTCGCGCGCCGCCTGGCGCAGCGACGTGGCGTCCACGAACGAGCGCGCGGCCTCGCGGAGCGCCTGCACGGGCGTCGGCTGCTTAGGCGAAGGCACGGGGCTCCTCCCTGCCGGTCATACGCGTTCGTCCGTCTGGTCCGGTGAGTGTCGACTTACCCGCGGTAGATTAGATCGTACACGATCAGGCGGCAAGAGGGCGCCTCATTTGGCACCCTCGCGATCGAGTCTCAGCGATGCCGAGTTGATGCAGTAGCGCAGCCCCGTGGGCGCCGGCCCGTCGTCGAAGACGTGGCCCAGGTGGGCGTCGCAGCGGCTGCACACCACCTCCGTGCGCCGCATGCCGAAGCTGTGGTCCGCGTGCTCCTCCACCGCCTGCTCCTCCGACGGCGCGGTGAAGCTGGGCCACCCGCAGCCGCTGTCGAACTTGGCGTCGGAGCGGAACAGCTCCGCCCCGCAGCAGACGCAGCGGTAGGCCCCCTCGTCCTTCGTATCCCAGTACTCGCCCGTAAAGGCGCGCTCCGTTCCCCTCTGGCGCGCCACGCGGTACTGCTCGGGCGAGAGCTGCGCCCGCCACTCCTCGTCGCTCTTGCTGACCTTCGCGTCCATCGTCTCCCCCCGGGTCTACTTCTTTTTCTTCCGCGCCCGCCGGGCCACGTCGAGCGCCTTCTCCACCCACGGCCGCAGCGCGCCTGCGTCCTCCAGCAGCTCCGCGGGCAGCTCGTAGTACTGCATCCCCCTGCCGTCCTGGAAGGGATCGAACGGCCCCATCCCCGCCGCCTGGAAGTCGCCGCGGTTGGTGTCGTCGACCTTGAGGTACAGCGTGTCGTCGTCCATCAGCGCGAAGAACAGGCCGTCCGCGTACACGCCCACGCCGCCGAACATGGAGCGGCTGGTGACGGGGGCGATGCGGCCGAGCTGCTCCAGCACCCACGCGCGGTACTCGGCGCTGACGCTCACCGTCCGCCCGCCCCCGCCGGGCGCTCGCTCCAGTAGTAGGCGTGGCGGGTGCGCGGGTCCAGCGCCAGCCAGCCACGGTCCGGGCCGTCGGGCACCTGGAACACGTGCAGGTGCTCGCCCTGCGAGCCGCGCAGGGTGCGCGAGCTGATCAGCCACCAGTTGCTCCACCCGGGCGTGGGCACCGTCAGCCGCTCCACCTGCGCGTGCGGCAGGCGGCGCAGCCCGGCGGTGGCGGCGTCCATCCCCCGCTCCGGGTAGGTGAAGCGGACGAAGCGCCGGCCCGTGTCGCGGTTGTAGCGCACGTGGATCTGCGTGGCGGTGGCCGGCACCAGCGCGGGCAGCGTGGCCCGCGGGGCCAGCGGCGCGCGGCGGGCCTCCTCGTAGGTGGGGTACAGGGCCGCCGGCTGGCGGACGCGCCGGCAGGTGGCCGGCACCAGCGCGATCACCGCGACGGCGGCCACCAGCCCCGCCAGCGTGCGCAGGTTCTTGCGGCGCACCGCGGGGTCGCGCGGGTCGGGGCCAAGCTCGTAGTGCTGCGTCACTTCTCGTCCCTCACGCCCGCCGCGGCGGGCGACTCGTCGTTCTCGCCAGGTCTCGAACGTCATCCGACCGGCCGGGAAGATAGCGCGGGGCGCGGACGGGGGCGAGCACGTCTCCGGAGCGCGAAAAATAGCGCGGCGTAGCCTGTCGCCGGGCCGTTCGCGACAAGGAGAATGGCTGATGCACAAAACGGTTGCAGTCGGTTTCGCGGCGCATACATTACACGCCGCCGCAACGCACGATCGGCCTGCCCCTCCGCGGCACGTCTTCCCTTCCCCACTGGAGAACCCATGTCTGCCAGAGCGTTCGCAAGGACGTGCGGAGTGCTGTTCGCGTTCACCCTTTCCGCGGCACCCGGCCTGGCCGCGCAGCGCACCCAGCGGCTCGAGACCGTGTCCGCGCCGCTGGGGCGGCGCCTGTCGACGGCGCAGCTCGGCTCGTCCACCTGCTCACGCTACGCCGCCCCCGACGAGATCAGCTCCCGGGGCAGCGGCACGCTGAGCACGCAGCTGGTGATGGCGCTGGACACCTTCCGCATCGGCGACAGCACCTACATCCGCAACGTCTACAACAAGCGCTACAACGCGCCCGTGCTGCGGATGAACCCGGAGGAGCAGCTCAACATCAACGTCACCAACAACATGTCGCCGTACACGGCGACGGACACGTCGTACAAAGGCACCAACCAGCACTACCACGGGCTGATCGTGACCCCGCTGCCCACGCGGGGCGACAACGTCACCAACATCAACCTCGCCCCGGGGCAGTCCAACCTGAACTCGTTCCCCGTCCCCGACTTCCAGTCGCAGGGGATGATGTGGTACCACCCGCACCCGCACGGCAAGACCTCCGCGCAGGTGGCCGGCGGCCTGGCGGGACCGATGATCATCGGCGACCTGCTGGCGGCGTTCCCCGACTACGCGGGTGCCACGGAGCGCATCCTGGTCATCAAGGACACGCGCAACGGCGGCAAGTCGTACCTCAACATCAACGGGAACCCCTGCACCGTGCTCACCATCCGCCCGGGCGAGAAGCAGCTCTGGCGCATCGGCAACTTCACCTCGGGCACGTGGGTCAACCTCAAGCTGGGCGAGCCGGGGGCCAACTACCCCTTCATCGCGCTGGCCCTGGACGGCAACCACCTCTCGCAGCCCACCGAGATGGACTCGCTCTTCATCCCCCCGGGCAGCCGGGCGGAGGTGATCGTGATCGGCGGGTCCGGCGTGTGGACGGGGGCGCGGCTCTACTCGGATTCCGTCGCCTCGTCGTTCAACCCGTCCACGGGGGTGCTGCGCGCCAAGAACCCGCGCGTGGACCTGGGCACGCTCATCACCACGGGCGACATGCTCCCGGTGGCCCCGCGGGCGCAGCGGCCCGAGCTGATCCCGGAGAACATGGCGCTGGTGGACTCCATCCGGCGGCTGGAGGCCACGGAGGTCGTGGAGCGGTTCACCCTGCACTTCCAGTCCGTGGGCAACGGGCTGGGGCTGAACGACTCGCTGTACAGCCCCACGCGCATCGACCGCAGGGTGGCGGTGGGCGTGGCGCAGGAGTGGACGCTGATCAACGACACCAACTTCCTGCACACCTTCCACATCCACCAGGTGGACTTCGTCGTCACCCGCATCAACGGCGTCCCGCAGCCGGACTCCGTGCACCTGGACAACGTGCACCTGGGCATCCACCAGCTCCCCAGCGGCACCTGGGCGGGCGACACGGTGGTGGTGCGCTTCAAGTTCAAGCCGATCGCCGCGGGGCCGTTCGTCTACCACTGCCACGACCTGAGCCACGAGGATGCGGGGATGATGGCCAACGTGTGCGTCTACGACCCCGCGCAGGGGCAGACGCCGGCGTGGTGCAACCAGTTCTTCACCGGACACTCGTCCCACGCCGCGGCGGAAGGCAACCCGGAGCGGCCGCGCGTGCTGCCCACGCACGGCACGCACCGGCGGGAATGAGTGCGTGAGTGCGTGAGTGCGTGAGTGCGTGAGTGATACCGGGCGGGCCGCGAGTCGATCTCGCGGCCCGCTCGGTCGTTTGCGGCCGCGTCCGGCTGGCCGGGAAGGGTGATGGCTTTCCCGCGCGGCGGCGGGGGCGCAGATTGGGGCCGCGCGGTGCACGGACGCCGCCGGCCGTCGATCCTCCGCTGGAAGCCTGATGCCGAACTCCGTCCACACCCTGTCCTGCGGCCACACCGTCCGCGACCCCGGGCAGACGCACTACTGCTCGTACCTGGCGCTGGACCGGCTGCTGGCGCTGCAGCCCGGGCCGGAGCAGGCGCGCCACCCCGACGAGCACCTCTTCGTGGTGACGCACCAGTCGTTCGAACTGTGGTTCGCGCAGCTCCGCACGGACCTACCGCGGGTGATCGACGCATTGGACCGCGGCGACGCGGGGCTGGCCACGTGGCTGGTGCAGCGCTGCACGGCCATCGTGAAGATGTTCTCGCCCATGATGCGCGTGCTGGAGACCATGACGCTGGGCGGGTTCTACGCGTTCCGCCACCACCTGGTCCCCGCCAGCGGCGGCGAGAGCGGCCAGTGGCACGAGATCGAGCTGCTGTGCGGCGCGCGCGAGCCGGAGTTCCGGCGCTACCTGGAATCGCAGATCGCGGAGGATCCCGCCACCGGGCCGCACACGCGCGTGTGGACCGACCGCCTGGGCGAGCTGTGGGACGCGCCGTCCGTGGCCACCGCGGCGGAGGCGCTTTTCGCGCGGCGCGGCATCACCCCGGCGGACGCGTACGCGGCGGCGCACGGCGAGGGGCGCGCGTGGGAGCTGGTGCTGCTGGCGGAGGCGCTGCTGGACCTGGACGAGGAGGTGCGCAACTGGCGCTTCGTGCACGCGCGCACGGCGGAGCGCACCATCGGCCCGGATGTGGAGGGCACCGCCAGCACCAGCGGCGTGCGCTTCCTGGAGCGCATGGCCGTGCACCGCGCCTCGTTCTTCCCCTTCCTCTGGGCCGCCCGCGGCGAGCTGTGGACGCGCATGCAGGGGGGGTGAGCGAGTACGAAGTACGGGGTACGAAGTACGAAGTGGGTCTGGCAGGGGGATTGCACCGCCGGCGGCGCGGACTCACCAAGACGGAGGAGTGTATGCGGAAGAGGATGCTGGGCGGGCTGCCCGCGGTGCTGGTCCTGATGGGCGCGCTGGCGTGCGGCGGCAGCGAGGAGGGCGATCCGAAGGACATCCCCGGCGTGGACGCCTCGGGAACGGCGGACACGGAGCTGTTCACCAAGGACCCCACCGGCCAGGACGTGCCCACCGCGGAGCAGGGCGGCACGGCGGTGGACAGCGTCCGCCCCGGCACGCCGGGTACGCCCTACGCGGACTCCACCGACGTCGGCAAGAGCTGAGTCATCGGGGATGAGGATGGGAAAGACGATACGGCCCGCGAGCTCGCGGGCCGTCGTTGCGTGGAGGAGCGTGCGGCGCGGGGCGATGGCGGCCGCGCTGCCGCTGGCGCTGGGCGCGTGCACCATCGGGCTGGGGCAGGTGCGCGAGCCGGGGCGCATGCAGCCCATCCCTACCGCGTTCCCGTCCAACAGCATGACCTTCGCCGCGCGGACGGACTCCGGCGTGGTGGTGTTCGACCTGGGGTGGACCGGCGCGGGCAAGGCGCTGCGGCGAGGGCTGCGCAGCCTGGGCGCGCGGCCGGAGGACGTGACGGACGTGTTCCTGACGCATAGCCACCGCGACCACATCGGCGCGTGGCGGGTGGTGCGGCACGCGCGCTTCCACCTGGGCCTGCCGGAGGAGGGGGCCTTCACCGGACGCGAGACGCACGCGGATCTGCCCTCGCGCGCCACGGAGCGGCTGATGGGCAACCCCGCGCCGTGGGCGGGCGAGGTGGCCGTGCACCCCTTCACGCGCGACACGGCCTTCGTGTTCGGCGCTGACACGCTGCGCGCGTACCTGGTGCCGGGGCACACGTCCGGCAGCGCGGCCTACCTGTTCCGCGGCGTCCTGTTCGTGGGCGACGCGGTGGTCTACTCGTACCTCACCGGCTTCCGCCCCGGGTACGACATCTACTCGCGCGAGCCCGGGACCAACCTGGCCAGCCTGCGCTCGCTGTTCGAGCGCGTGCGCCCGCGCGACGTCCGCTGGGTGTGCACCAGCCACGCCAAGTGCGCCCGCCCCGACGAGCGCTTCCTCCGCAAGGTCCTTCGCCCAACGCAATGAAGGCCCGCCGGTCAGGCGGGCCCTAGCTCACTTCCTGGACGTTCTCCAGGCTCTTCAGCACCATCTCCCACAATCGCGTCACGTGGAGCTGTGACGCATAGCTGCTCACGCGTTCACAATCGATCTCGTGGAGGGAGATGCGCAGCATGGCGGCGATGTCCCGCAGGTGCTTCTCGGAGCCCCCCTCGTCGTAGTATTCGAGCTTCTTCGCGATCAGCTCCTCGGGAGGCGAGATCTGCGCCTCCGTGCCCAGCGTGCGGAGCCGGCGCGCGCGGCGGATCTGGTTGAGGTCGAGCTCGTCGGACGCGACGAACACGTCCACCTTCATGTGCCCGTAGATGATGTTGAATGCGCCGCCGCTGGCCGCCGCCTCCTGCGCCGTCTTCAGGTCGACGTAGAAGTCGGGGAACGGGAAGCGCTCCAGGAGCCGCGGCACACCGGCAGCACGAATCTGCACGACAACGTCGAGGTCGGTGGTGCCTCGGACCTCGCCGTATGCCATCGCGCCGACTGAGCCCGCAATTGCGTAAGGGATTTCCAAGTCTTCGAGCACGCCGACGACGTAGCCGAGCAGCTCACCGACGTCGTCCAAGCGTCCTCCGCGCGAGTTCGTCGCGTACCTGGGCCTGCGTCCAGGTGGGGTTCTGTGCGGAGATGAAGGCGCGTGCCTGCCGCGAGATGAACGCGGAATGCTTGAGGCCGGCGGCCAGGCGCTGCTCCGGCGTCATGCGCCGGAACGCGGCGATCAGCGCGGGATCCACCTGCTCGATACGAACCTCGCGGTGCCTTCCCCTGCGATCCACGTAGGTCCCGACGCGCGTATCCTGGAAATCGATCATCGGTCCGATCGGTAAGAGAGACGCTCTCAATATACACCAAAGTGCATGAATCCGCTCAACCGCGAGCCGCCACCACATGAACGCAAAACGCCGCGCCCGGCCAGGACGCGGCGTTCAGCGTGTCGCACGTCTGGCGATGGTCAGATGTGGATGGCGCGACCGGCGACGGCGAGGGCGGCTTCCTTGACGGCCTCGGGGAGCGTGGGGTGGCCGTGCACGGTCCGGGCGATGTCCTCCGCGGAGGACTGGAACTCGATGGCCAGCGCGGCCTGCGCGATCAGGTCCGACGCGCGCGGTCCCAGGATGTGCAGGCCCAGCAGCCGGTCCGTCCTGGCGTCCGCGATGACCTTGACCGTGCCGTCCGTCTCGCCCATGGCCTTGGCGCGGCCGTTGGCCAGGAAGGGGAACTTGCCGACGCGGTACTCGCGCCCGGCGGCCTTGGCCTCCTCCTCCGTCATCCCCACGGAGGCGATCTCCGGCCAGGTGTAGACGATGTTGGCGACGGCGTCGTAGTTCACGTGGCCATGCTTGCCGGCGATGTTCTCCACCGCGGCCACGCCCTCCTCCTCCGCCTTGTGCGCCAGCATGCGCCCGCCGATGGCGTCGCCGATGGCGTAGATGCTGGCGACGCCGGTGTGGTAGCGCTCGTCCACCTGGATGATGCCGCGCTCCAGGCGGATGCCGGCCTCCTCGTACCCCATCCCCTCCGTGTACGCGCGCCGCCCGACCGACACCAGCAGGTAGTCCGCCTCCAGCGGCTCCGCGCCCTCCACCGACACAATCACCTTCTCGCCCTTGCGCTCGGCGCCGGTCACCTTGGACCCCGTGCGGATGTCGAAGCCCTGCTTGCGGAAGATGCGGTCCGCCTGCTTCACGATCTCCGCGTCCATCCCGGGCAGGATGGTGGGCATGGCCTCGATGATGGTGACCCTGGCGCCCAGGCGCAGCCACACGCTGCCCAGCTCCAGCCCGATCACCCCGCCGCCGACGACCACCAGGTGGCCCGGCACCTGGGGGATGGAAAGCGCGCCGGTGGAGTCCACGATGCGCTCGTGGTCGAACTTGAGGAACGGCAGCTCCACCGGCACGGAGCCGGAGGCGAGGATGATGTTCTTCGCGCGGAGCGTGCGGGTGCCGCCCTCCACCTGCACCTCGATGGTGTCGGTGGAGGCGAGGCGACCGGTGCCCTGCACCCAGTCGATCCTGTTCTTCTTGAACAGCCCCGCCACGCCGCGGGTGAGCGCGGAGACCACCTCGTCCTTGCGCTTGTGCATCTGCGCCACGTCCACGCCCACGTCGCCGACGCTGAAGCCGTGCGCGGCGGCCTTGTGGCGCATCTGGTCGTACAGCTCGGACGAGTCGAGCAGCGCCTTGCTGGGGATGCACCCCACGCGCACGCAGGTGCCGCCGAGCGCGTTCTCCTTCTCCACGCAGGCCACGCGCATGCCGAGCTGCGCGCCGCGGATGGCCGCCACGTACCCGCCCGGGCCGCCGCCCAGGATGACGAGGTCGTAGGTCTGGTCTGCTTCGGACATTCTAGGTTCTATCGGTGAAGAGGTTACAGGTTACAGGGAACAGGGGACGGCCAACAACTGCGAGCAGTTTGCCGGCTGTCCCCTGTAACCTGTTCCCTGTCCCCTGCAGTTCATCCCTCCAGCAGCATGGCCGCCGGGTCCTCGAGCAGCTTCTTGAGGGTCACCAGGAAGCGTACCGCCTCGCTGCCGTCCACGATGCGGTGGTCGTAGGTCAGCGCCACGTACATGATGGGGCGGACGGCCACCTGCCCGTTCACCGCCACCGGGCGCTCCACGATGTTGTGCATCCCCAGGATGCCCACCTGCGGCGGGTTCAGGATGGGCGTCGAGAGCATCGACCCGAACACCCCGCCGTTGGTGATGGTGAAGGTGCCGCCCTGCAGCTCCGCCAGCGTCAGCTTGCCGTCGCGCGCGCGGGTGCCCAGCTCCGCGATCTCCTTCTCCAGCTCCGCGAAGCTCTTGCGGTCCGCGTCGCGCACCACGGGCACCACCAGCCCCTCCTCCGCCCCCACCGCGATGCCGATGTCGTAGTAGTTCTTCAGGACGATCTCCTCGCCCTGGATCTCCGCATTGAGCCGTGGGAACTGCCTGAGCGCGGCCACCGCGGCCTTGGTGAAGAACGACATGAAGCCGACCTTGACCCCGTACCGCTTCACGAAGTCGTCCTGGCGCCGCTTGCGGATG
Source organism: Longimicrobium sp. (assembly GCA_035715345.1). Taxonomy (GTDB): domain Bacteria; phylum Gemmatimonadota; class Gemmatimonadetes; order Longimicrobiales; family Longimicrobiaceae; genus Longimicrobium. The sequence goes on along the minus strand of DASTLD010000110.1, from coordinate 14,626 downwards.
TCCATCACCGCCGACAGGTCCACCTCGTTGAACGTGGTCAGGCTGGCGGTGGTGTGCTGCGCCTCCACCAGCCGCCGCGCGATGGTCTGCCGCCGCCGGCTCATGCGCTCGCGCGTCTCGCCGCGCTCGCCGCCGGACGCGGGCTGGGCGGGCGCGGCAGGAGCAGCGGGAGCGGGCGATGGGGCCGGCGCGGCGGCGGCGGGCTGCGGGGGAGCGGCGGGCGTCTGCGGCTGCACGGCGCGCACGCGGCCCTCCTCGATGATGCGCAGCACGTCTTCCTTGGTGATGCGCCCGTTGGGCCCCGTGCCGCGCACCTGGCCGAGATCGAGGTTGTGCTCCGCCGCCAGCGCGCGCACCGCCGGCGACGTCTGCGCATCCCCCGCCACGGGCGGCGCGGAGACGGGCCCCGCGGCGGCCTGCGGCTGCGGCTGCGGCTCGGCGGCCGCCGCGGCGGGCTCGGCGGCGGCTGGGGCGGAAGCGGCGGGCTCCTCCGCGGGCGCCGCGCCGTCGGCGGCCTCCAGCGAGGCGAGCAGCTCGTTGACGCCGACCGTATCGCCCTCCTGTTTGGCGATCGTGCCGAGCACGCCGGCGGCGGGCGCGGCCACCTCGACGTTGATCTTGTCCGTCTCCAGCTCCACCAGGACCTCGTCCTTGGCCACCCGCTCGCCTTCCTTCTTGGTCCAGCGGCCCACGGTCGCCTCGACGACGGACTCGCCCAGCGGCGGAACCCGGATCTCAACCGGCATGCATCAGCTCCTGAAAAGACAGGGGACAGGTTACAGGGGACAGGTTACAGCCAGCGTGCACGGGGCAGCCTGCGTCGCTTCTGCAGGCTGTACCCTGTAACCTGTCACCTGTAACCTCGCAGTTCACTTACGTTTTCCCATCAGCGCCTCGCCCCGCACGTCCGCGACATCCGGAGCGCCGGACAGCGCCTCGCGCACGATGCGGTTCTGCTCCGCCACGTGCCGGTGCATGTAGCCCTCCGCCGGGCTGGCGCGGTCCGGGCGGCCCACGTAGCGCGGCGACACGCCCAGCAGCTCGCGCAGGCGCGGCTCCACGAAGCGCCAGGCGCCCATGTTGGCCGGCTCCTCCTGCACCCACACCACCTCGCGCAGCGCAGGGAACGACTCCACCAGCGCGCGCACCTGCTCGGCCGGGAACGGGTACAGCTCCTCCACGCGGCCGATGGCCACGCGGTCCGCGCCCTCGATGGCCGCGCGCTCCCTGCGCTGCTCCTCGCCGCTGCCCACCAGGTCCACGTACACCTTGCCGCTGCACAGCACCAGCCGGGTGACGGAATCCGCGCGCCCGGCGGCGGAGTCGTCGCCCAGCACGGGCTGGAAGCCGCCCGTGGCCAGCTGGTCCAGGGTGGAGCCGGCCAGCGGGTGGCGCAGCAGGCTCTTGGGGCTCATCACCACCAGCGGCCGCGGCTCGTGCTTGAGCAGCGCCGCCTGCCGCCGCAGCAGGTGGAAGTACTGCGCGGAGGTGGTGCAGTAGGCCACGCGCAGGTTGCTCTCCGCGCAGAGCTGCAGGAAGCGCTCGAGCCGCGCGCTGGAGTGCTCCGGGCCCTGGCCCTCGTAGCCGTGCGGCAGCAGCATCACCAGCCCGGAGTGCTGCTGCCACTTCTGGTACGACGCCGCCAGGTACTGGTCGATGACGACCTGCGCGCCGTTGGCGAAGTCGCCGAACTGCGCCTCCCACAGCACCAGGGCCTGCGGGTCTCCCACCCCGTAGCCGTACTCGAAGCCCACCACCGCCATCTCCGACAGCGGCGAGTTGTGGATCTCGAAGCTCGCCTTTGCCTGCGGCAGGTGATGGAAGACGTTCATCCGCTGCCCCGTCCTCGCGTCGCGCAGCACGGCGTGGCGGTGGCTGAAGGTGCCGCGCTCCACGTCCTGGCCGGTGATGCGGATGGGCACGCCCTCCGCCAGCAGCGACGCGAACGCCAGCGCCTCCGCGTGGCCCCAGTCGATGCTGGGCTCGCCGCGCTCCGCCTCCGCCCGCTTCTGCAGCACCTTCTCCAGGCGCGCGTTGGGCGTGAACCCCTCCGGCCGGTGCAGCAGGCCGCGGTTCAGCTCCAGCAGCGTGTCGCGCGGCACCGCCGTCTCCGTCGCCGGCTGCCGGCCGTTGCGCGAGGGCTCGTCGTGGTGCACGGCGCCGCCCTTGCCCAGCCCCTCCAGCACGCCGGCCAGCTCGTCCAGCACCCGATGCAGCGCGGCGTCCGCGTCCGCCTGCGACAGCACGCCCTCGCCCACCAGCCGCGTGGCCAGCGCCTCGCGCGCGGTGGGGTGGTCCTTGATGGCGCCGTACATCACCGGCTGCGTGAAGAGCGGCTCGTCACCCTCGTTGTGGCCCCAGCGGCGGTAGCCCACCAGGTCGATCACGAAGTCCCTGCCGAACTCGCGGCGGTACGCGTGCGCCAGCCGCGCCACGCCCAGGCACGCCTCCGCGTCGTCCGCGTTCACGTGCACCACCGGCACCTCGAAGCCCTTGGCCAGGTCGCTCGAATAGCGCGTGGAGCGCCCCTGCTCCGGGTCCGTGGTGAACCCCACCTGGTTGTTGGCGATGACGTGCAGCGTGCCGCCCACCGTGTATCCCGGCAGCGACTGCATGTTGAACGTCTCCGCCACCACGCCCTGGCCGGGGAACGCCGCGTCGCCGTGGATCAGCACGGCCACGGCGGTGGACGCGTCCACCTTCGGCGCGCCCGCGGCGGTGGTGTCGTCCTGCGCGGCGCGCGCCATCCCCACCACCACCGGGTTCACGAACTCCAGGTGGCTGGGATTCGGAGACAGGCGCACGCGGACGCGGCGGCCGTTGACCTCGCGCTCGTCGGACCAGCCCATGTGGTACTTGACGTCGCCGGACGGCTCGTCGCTGTTCTGCGCCGCGTCCACGCCGGGCGCCGAAGCGGCGCTCTGGAAGCCGGCCAGCATCATCCCGTACGGCTTGCCCAGCACGTGGGTCAGCACGTTCAGCCGCCCGCGGTGCGCCATGCCGATGATGACCTCCGCCGCGCCGGCGCCCGCCGCCTCGGAGATGATCTCGTCCAGCACGGGCACCATCGTGTCCGTGCCCTCGATGGAGAAGCGCTTCTGCCCGAAGAAGGCGCGGTGCAGGAACTTCTCGAAGCCCTCCACCCGCGACAGCCGCTCCAGCAGCGCGCGGCGGCGCTCCGGCGGCAGCGGCTGCGCGTAGCGCCCGCTCTCCACCGCCTCGCGCAGCCACTCGCGCTCCGCGGGGTTCGGGAGATGGCCGAACTCGTATCCCACCGTGCCGGAGTAGACCTGCCGCAGCCGCGCGATCTCCTCCGCCGCGCTGGCCGAGCGCGGCGAGCTGCCGCGGATGACGGACGCGGGCAGCGCCGCCAGGTCCGCCTCCGACAGGTGATGGAACTCGGGGGCAAGCACGGGGTCGGCGCGCGGCGGCTCGGGCGACAGCGGGTTCAGGCGCGCGGCCGTGTGCCCGCGCCCGCGCACCGCGTGCGCCAGCTCCGCCGCGGCCAGCGCCTTCTGCACGTCCGCGCCCGCTGCCGCCCCCGCCGCCGGCGATGCGGGCGCCGCCTCCGCGGGCGGGGTAAAGGAGGAGAAATAGGAGCGCCAGCCCTCGTCCACCGTGGCGGGGTCGAGGAGCCAGCGCTCGTACAGGTCCAGCACGTAGGCCGCGTTGGGGCCGTGGAAGTCGCGCAGCTCGGCCATTTGAACGTACAGCATTCCGGGTTGGCGCACCCGCGGATGCGCCCGTAGGCCCCGCGCCGCCGCGGCGCCAGGGCAAGCCGGGCGACAACTTAGCGCGCGCGCCATGCACCCGCCACCGGCCGGCGGTGGAAGGGCGATGCAGGGGATGGACCGCGGCGGGAGCGCGCGGAACGCCGAAGGGCGCGTCCGCGGACGCGCCCTTCGGCTACGAGACGAAAGTGCCGGCCTACACGCGCGGCGGTGGCGGCTCGTAGGTGTCGCGACGCGGCGGAGGCGGCGGGGTCACCGTCTCGCGCACGTGCACCTCGCGGCGGCGGCGCGGGATCAGGCCCAGCAGGCCGAGCAGGCCCAGCAGCCCCCAGGGAAACTCGCTGTCGTCGTCTTCCTCCTCGACCGTCTGGGTCACGGTGTCGGTCTGTGCCCCTGCCGCCGGCGGGGAGACCGCACCCAGCCCCAGCAGCATCACCATCACCAGCAGCCAGCTCCATCGCCGCGTGAGAACGGACATCACCGCCTCCAGTCCCTCGGGTGGATGAAAATGCACAGCATGGAAAGGGGGCGCACGGAACGTGCCTTCGTTCGTCGATTCGCGCGGGCGAAAGGTGCCGCTGGGACCGGAAAACGGAAACGCCGCCCGACCTTGCGGTCAGGCGGCGTTCCCACTGCCCGGCGGAGTTCTCTCGGAGCGCAGTTCGCTTTGGGCTACTGGAGAGGCTGCTGCATCAGGCCTTCCGGCCCGACCCCCGGCGTTGTCGCCGGCTCCATTGGCTCCCGCACGTCCACCCAGTCGGTGTTAGCCCGGGCTTGCGCCCTGGCGGCGGCAGGCAAACAGCGTTGTCCTCGCTTTCAGCCCTCCGATCCTCCTCCATCCGAGCAGGCGCGGTGCTCTGGTCCGTTGAGCCTTCGCGCGGTAGCCGCGGTCTTCCTCGGGGCCTTCCGGCGCCCTCCCGCCTTGCGGCGTTCGGATGCCTTCCGGCGGTTCCCTCGGTCCTCCCCGGTGCCACGTCCCGGCTTTCGCGGGCGTCCCCGCGACCGTACCTCACGCCGCACTCTGAAGCCCATGATAAGGGCCTCTCCAGGGGCCGTCAAGGACTTTCTTTCGAGGGATGAGCGGGTGCACCTATGCTATTGTTCTACATCGACTTAGCGGTTTCCGAAGAGATGCCGATACGGGGTCGTCGAGGGCGCCGCCACGAAGCGGCCGATCCGGGCTTCGGAGCACTCCCGAAGGCCTCCAACGGCGGGTCTCACGCAGAGACGCAGAGGACGCGGAGAACTGCGGGAGGGACCAGCAAAAGCCCCTCCCCCGAAGTTGGGGGAGGGGTTGGGGAGGGGGCCTCCCGCGGTTGAGAGGCATCGTGCATCACGCACCGAATCGCGCCCGCTACTGCCCCGGCGTGTCCATCCGGGCGGGGCGGGCGCTGGGGTTGTCGATGTCCGCGGCGATCTTCCAGGGGCCGCCCGGCTCCCGGCGCAGGGCCAGCACGAACTTGCCGACGTCGCGGTCCGCCGTCATCCCGAACGCGCCCACGATGTAGCCGACGTTGCCGTCGACCGCGAAGCCGAGCGCGCGGAGGTGCAGCGCACCGCTGGAGTTCGCGTACGCCTGCCGGATGGCGTCCGTGCCCCGCACCGGCGCGCGGCCCATCTGGAGCACGAAGCCGTCGTCCGTGAACAGCCCTGCCAGCGCGGTCTCGTCGCCGGCGGCCCAGGCGCGCTCGTAGTCGCGCAGCACGCGGTCCAGCTCCGGCGGCAGCGTCACGCTGGGAAGCTGCTCAGCGGGTGCGGGCGGCGGCGTCACCTGCCCGGAGAGCGTCGTGCTGGCGGCGGCCAGCATCACGGCGGCGATCAGAGGAAAGCGCATGGCGAGTTCGCGGGAGCGGAGTGGGCGATGCGGGTCGTGTACGATTGCCGCACACCCGGACACGCGCAATCGAAATCCGGTGAGCGTTGCATTAACGCACGAGGGACGGCTGGATCCAACGAGAGCGCATCCCCGACCTTTCGCACTCACGCACTCACGCACTCACGCACTCACGCACTCACGCACTCACGCACTCACGCACTCACGCACTCACGCACTCACGCACTTCCGTAATCCGCCACCGTCACTGGCGTAAATGCCGTACTTCCGCTAAATTACAGAGTTTGCAAAAAGGCAAGCGACAAAACGTGCTGCGGACGAGCGTCCGCCCGCGACGGACCCGGAAGTGAAAAGCCCGGGCCACAGGACAACCTCGAGGAGAACACTTGCGTTTCACCGATCTGAATCTCGCGCCCGAGCTGCTGCGCAACGTAGAGCGGCAGGGCTACGAGACCCCCACCCCCATTCAGCAGCAGGCCATCCCCCCCGCCCTCGAAGGCCGTGACGTGCTGGGCCGCGCGCCCACCGGCACCGGCAAGACGGCGGCGTTCATGCTGCCCACGCTCCACCGCCTGCGCGGCAAGGAGGGGCTGCGCTGCCTCGTCCTCTGCCCCACGCGCGAGCTGGCCATCCAGGTCGCCGACAACGCCAAGGAGTACGCGCGCGGCACCGAGCTCTACGTGGGCCTGGTGTACGGCGGCACCCGCGTGGACGCGGACCTGCGCGACCTGCGCGCCGGCGTCGAGGTGCTGGTCGGCACGCCCGGCCGCGTCAACGACCACCTGGAGCGCGCCAACATCGACCTGAGCAACATCGAGGTGCTGATCCTGGACGAGGCGGACCGCATGCTGGACATGGGGTTCAAGCCGCAGATCGACCAGATCCTGCGCCGCTGCCGCCGCACCGGGCGCCAGACGCTGTTCTTCAGCGCCACCATGCCCAACTCGGTCAAGTCGCTCGCGTACGAGATGCTGCGCGACCCGGTGACCGTGGAGGCGGCGCCCAAGGTGACCACCGCGGAGGGCGTGGAGCAGTTCGTCTACCCCGTGGAGACCAGCAAGAAGACGCAGCTGCTGCTGCAGATCCTCAAGCAGCCGGAGGTGGAGACGGCGCTGGTCTTCAGCCGCACCAAGTTCGGCGCGGACCGCATCGGCGCGGCGGTGGCGCGCGCCGGGCTCAAGGTGGAGATCATGCACAGCGACCGGAACATGACCCAGCGCGTCCGCGCGCTGGAGGCGTTCCGCGCCGGCGAGGTGCAGGTGCTGGTGGCCACGGACGTGGCGCAGCGCGGTATCGACGTGGAGGGCATCAGCCACGTCATCAACTACGACGCGCCCAAGGACCCCGAGGGGTACGTGCACCGCGTGGGCCGCACGGCGCGCGCGGGCGAGAAGGGCGTGGCCATCACCTTCATGTCCGGCGGCGAGATCGGCGACGTGGCGGCGGTGGAGCACCTGCTGGGCTATCGCATCGCGCGGGTCAACGTGCCGGGCTTCAGCGTCTTCGCGGACGAGGGTGACGAGACGCAGGGCGGGGAGACCACCGTGACGCTGCCGCCCGACCGCAAGGAGGAGCGCGCGACGCGCGGCCGCCGCGGCATGGGCAAGCGCGCGGGCAAGGACCTCACGGAAGAGGAGCTCAAGAAGCTCCTGAGCGTCGGCTCGGCGGCGTAGATGCCGCGGCGCGCGGGCCGGGCACCTTGCCGCGGCCCGCGCGCCGAAGGATCATACGGGGACGGTTCCTTGGAGGGGCCGTCCCTTTTGCGTGCGCGGAGGTCTGCGCGGGCCCCCTCCCCCCCAGTCCCCGTCCCCCGCGGAGCGGGAGAGGGGGGAGCCGGACTGGTGAGCGTGGCGGCGTTCTACAGCGGGGCCCCACCCCCCGGCCCCCTCCCCCCGCGCCCGCGCGGCTTTCGTGCTCCGCGGGGACCGGTGCACGAGGCGCGCGGAGAGGGGGAGACCGTCCATCCGCCGTCCGCATCCCTTCGCGCGCAGTGAGAGAGAAGGAGACCTGAACTGCGCGGCGGCTGGCCTTGAGCGCAGACCCATCAACCCTCCCCCAGACTTGGGGGAGGGTGCGAGCCTAAGCGAGCGGGTGGGGGCGGCGCAGGCGCCCGCTGCTCGCGCTGATCCCCTCGTGTCGTAACCATGCCGCATCATCACCCCATCGCCCATGGCTGAATGGCTGACGTGAACCCCGGCTCCTACTTCCGCGCGGTCGGCGAGCGGCTGCGGCGCTGGGGCCGCGCGGCGCGCATGCCGTTCTCGCACCCGCTGGCGGCGCCGCGGGCGTTCGCGGGGTGGCTGCAGCGGTCGCTGGAGCGGGACGCGTCGTTCTTCGCCGCGCTGTTCCTGGGCGGCTGGCGCGGCGCGGGGCACGTGATGCGGCACCGCGTGGGACGCCGCGTGGTGGTGGGGATCGCGGCGCTGGTCGGGTTCCTGGCCACGTTCGGCTGGCAGCGCTGCGGGCTGCGCGGCTGCCCTGACGTGCGGCGGCTGGGCAGCCTGCAGCCCGGCGGCGCGGCCATCGTCTACGACGCGCGCGGCAACGTGCTCGGCGACCTGGCGCCCGCGCGCTGGGCCATGGTCCCCATCGCCGACCTGCCCGACTACGTGCCCGCGGCGTTCGTGGCGGTGGAGGACCAGCACTTCTACGAGCACGGGGGCGTGCACTGGCCGCGCTTCCTGGCGCAGACCGCCCGCAACCTGCTGCCCGGCGGCCGCGGCGCCGGCGCCAGCACCATCACCATGCAGGTGGCGCGCAACGTCTTCCCGGACCGCCTGCCAGCGGCGGAGCGCACCATCAAGCGCAAGGTGCTAGAGATCCGCGTCGCAAAGGAGATCGAGAAGCGCTTCTCCAAGCAGCAGATCCTGCAGACCTACCTCAACAACATCTACTTCGGCGAGGGCGTGTACGGCATCCAGTCCGCCGCGCGCGTCTACTTCGGCAAGAACGCGAAGGACCTGCGCCTGTCGGAGGCGGCGCTGCTGGCGGGGCTGCCCAAGGCGCCCACGCACTACAGCCCGCGCCGCAACCTGGCGCGCTCCGTCCAGCGCCGGAACCTGGTGCTGGGGCTGATGTCGGCGCAGGGACGCGTCACGGCGGAGCAGGCGGCGCGGGCAAAGGAGGCGCCCGTCCGGCTGGCGCGCTGGCGGCCGGAGCGGCGGCAGCGGCCGGCGTCGTACTTCGTGGAGCAGGTCAAGCGCTCGCTGGAGGCGGAGCTGGGCGATGCGCTCTACGCGGGCGGACTGCGCATCCACACCACGCTGGACCCCGCGCTCCAGCGCACCACCGAGCAGCAGGTGGAGGCGCAGCTCCGGTCCATCGAGAACGGCGCGTACGGGCGATTCCTGGGCCCGCGCCGCGCGTCGTTCAGCGGCGAGGGCGACCCCGCCTACCTGCAGGGCAGCGCGGTAGTGATGGACGTGGAGACGGGCGACGTGCTGGCGCTGGTCGGCGGGCGCAGCTACCAGGAGTCCGCCTTCGACCGCATGACGCAGGGGCTGCGGCAGCCGGGCTCCGCGTTCAAGCCGTTCGTCTACGCGGCGGCGCTGGAGGACGGCATCGCCCCCACGGACAAGGTGGATGACGACACGCTGCGCCGGGAGCTGCCGGGCGGGGAGATCTGGATCCCCCGCAACTTCGACGGGCGCTACCGCGGGCCGGTGACGGTGCGCACCTCGCTGCGCCAGTCCATCAACACCGTGGCCGTGCAGCTCGCCGAGCGCGCGGGGCTGGACGACGTGGAGACGGTGGCGCGCCGCGCGGGAATCACGGCCGACATCCCCCCGCTGCCGTCGGTGGCCATCGGCGCCACGGCGGTGCGGCCGATGGAGCTGGTGAGCGCGTACACGCCGTTCGCCACGCTGGGCCGCCGCGTGGAGCCGCGCTGGGTGACGCGCGTGGAGGACGGCGGCGGGCGCACCATCTGGCGGCGCGGCGTACGGCGCCGCCGGGTGATGGACGGCGGCGTGGCGTTCCTGGTGACCAACATGATGCGCGCGGCGCTGGACCGTGGCACCGGCACGGCGGCGCGCGCGGCGCTGGGCAGCTCGCTCCCGGCGGCGGGCAAGACGGGGACGACGAACGGCGCCACGGACGCGTGGTTCGTCGGCTTTACGCCGGAGCGGCTGGGGGCGGTGTGGATCGGCTTCGACCGGCCGGGCACCATCGTGCAGGACGGCTCGGGCGGGCGATTGGCGGCGCCGGTGTGGGGACGCATCAGGCGCGCGGCGCACCGCGGCGTGGAGACGAGCACGTGGAAGGCGCCGCCCGGCGTGGTGCAGCGGCGCGTCACGGTGGCGGACGACCGGGTGATCGCGCCCGGCTGCCGCGCGCGCGGCGCCACCTACGGCGAGTACTTCCTGCGCAGGCACGTGCCGGCGTCCATCTGTCCGCGCGGCACGGTGCGGGAGCGGGCCGAGCCGGAGGGTCTGCGCGGCCGCATCGAACGTACGCTGACGGGCGCCCGCACGCGCTTCCGCGAGTGGTCGCGCGACGCGTGGGACGACGCCCGGCGCCAGCTGCGCCGCATCATGGGCCGCGAGGAGCGCGTGGAGGAGGAGCCGGACCCCGCCCCCCGCCGCGAGCGCCGCCGCTCCGCCCCGGTCGCGCCCACGAATGAGCCCGTCCGCGTCGAGCCCGACGAAGCCCCCGTGAACGAGGTCATCATCGACACCGTGCCGCAGGATCCCGAGCCCGAGCCGCTGCCCGGGCCGGTCGAAGGGCCCACGGACACGCTCCCCGCACCGGAGCCGGAGCCCGAGCCTCCACCAGACACCACGGCTCCATCGCACAACGCGGCGTTGTCATCCTGAGGGAGCGTCGCGCGGTTCTCCGTGCGGCGCAGGTCCTTGGGCGCGACCGAAGGATCTTCTCCGCGTGCCGCGGAGTGCGTGTGACGCGCGAATGCAGGCGTGCATCCCCGCGGCCGGGAAGCCGTGCGCATGTGCGGGCAAGATCCTTCGGTCGGCGCCGGGCTGCGGTGCATGCGTCCGGGCTGGCGAGGCGCCTCCCTCAGGATGACAACGCTTGTTGCCGAGAAGGACTGCGGCAGTCGCAGAGATGACAAAAACGAAGGCCGGCGCTGCACGCGTCCGGCCTTCGTCGTTCCTCCCGCAGTTCTCTGCGTCCTCTGCGTCTCTGCGTGAGTCCGCAGTTTACTCCATGTCGACCTGGCGCACTTCCAGGATCTCCGGCATCCCGGCCAGCCGCTCGATCACCTCCGCGGGGATGCGGCCGTCGACGGAGACGGCGGCCAGCGCCTCGCCGCCGATCTGCAGCCGCGCCTGGTGGTACTCGGCGATGTTGACGCCCGCCTCGCCCAGCAGCGTGCCGACGCGGCCGATGACGCCGGGCACGTCGCGGTTGCGCAGCACCAGCATGACCCCGCGCGGCGCCACGTCCACCCGGAACGGGCCGATGCGCACGATGCGCCCGTGGTTGCCGCCCAGCAGCGCCCCGCCCACGCGGATGCTGCGCTCGCCGCCCTCCAGCCGCAGCTCGATCTCCTCGCCCAGCTCCCCGCGCCCGTCCACGTGCGTCGACGCGGTCTCGATGCCGCGCTCCGCCGCGACGTGCTGCGCGTTGACCAGGTTGATGGCCCGGTTCTCCACCACGTCGCGCAGCGCGCCCTGCAGCGCGGAGAGCAGCAGCGGGCGCGGGGCCTGGTCACGTGGGCCGGCGTAGCGCACCTCCAGCGCCGACAATCCCCCCGGCACCAGCGCGCGGCCCAGGCGCCCCAGCCGGTCCGCCAGCGCCAGCAGCGGCCGCAGCTCGCGGATGCCGGCGGTGCCCACGCCCACCGCGTTGATGGCCGCGCTCAGGTCGCCGGTGACCAGCGCGTCGCGCACGGCCTCGCACGCCTCCATGGCCACGTTGCGCTGCGCGTCGCTCGTCGACGCGCCCAGGTGCGGCGTCAGGATGACGTTGGGCAGCGTGCGCAGCGGGTGGTCCGCCGCGAGCGGCTCCACGTCGAACACGTCCACCGCCGCGCCGCCGATGCGGCCGGCCTGCACCGCCTCCGCCAGCGCGTCCTCCACCACCACGCCGCCGCGCGCCAGGTTCATGACGATGGCGTTGCGCGGCATGCGCGCCAGCTCCGCCGCGCCGATCATCCCCTGCGTCTCCGGCGTCAGCGGGACGTGCAGCGTCAGCACGTCCGTGCGGTCCAGCACGTCCGTCAGCTTCTGCGCGCGCTCCACGCCCAGCTCCTCGAAGCGCGCCTGCGACACGTAGGGATCGTATCCCACCACGTTCATCCCGAAGGCGCGCGCGCGCCGGGCCATCTCCCCGCCGATGCGGCCCAGGCCGATGATGCCCATCGTCCGCCCGCGCAGCTCGCTGCCGCCCAGCTTGCTGCGGTCCCATCGCCCGGCCCGCATGCTCTCGATGGCGCGCGGGATGTTGCGGACGATGGAGATCAGGACGCCGAACGCCAGCTCCGCCACGGAGACGGTGTTGCCGCCCGGCGCGTTGATGATGGCGATGCCCAGCTCGGTGGCGGTGGGGATGTCGATGTTGTCCACGCCCACGCCCGCGCGCCCGATGACCTTGAGCCGCTCGCCGCGCTGCAGCAGCTCGCGGGTGACGCGGGTGGCGCTGCGGCCCACGAAGGCGTCGAACTCGCCGATCTCCTCCAGCACCTCCGGCAGCGGGCGCGTGGGCCGCTCCACCACGTCGATGGCCGGGTGCGCGCGCAGGATGGCCACGCCCTCCGGATCGACCTCGTCCGTCACCAGCACGCGGAAGCGCAGGGCGCTCATCCCAGCACCTCCTCCAGCTCCGCCAGCAGCGCGTCCAGCTCTTCCACCGTGTGGTCTCCCATGTGCCCGATGCGGAAGGTCGAGTCCTTCAGCTTGCCGTAGCCCGTGCCCAGCGTCCAGCCGCGCCGCTTCATGGCCGCGCAGATCTCCGTGGCCGGCATGGCCCCGTTCACCGCGATGGCCGTCACCGTCGGCGAGCGGCGGCCCTCCGGCGCAAAGTGCGACAGCCCCCAGCGCGGCCCCCGCTCGTCCACCCACCGCCAGGCGCGCTCCGCCATGGCCCGGTGCCGGTCCGCGCGCGCCTCCACGCCTTCCGCCTCGATCCTCCGCGCCTGCTCGGCCAGCGCGAACAGGAGGGAGACGGCGGGCGTGTTGGGCGTCTGGTGCTTCTTCCAGTAGGAATCGAACTCCAGCAGGTCGAAGTACTGGCCGCGGCCGGTCAGCGTGGCGGCGCGTGCCATCATCCGCTCGGAGGCGGCGCCCATCGCCAGGCCGGGGGGCAGGGCCAGCGCCTTCTGCGAGCCGGTGAGCAGGAAGTCGATGCCCCACGCGTCCGCCTCCACCAGCATCCCCGCCACGCTGGTGACGCCGTCCACCAGCAGCAGGATCTCCTGCCCGCTCTCCCGCTCCGCCGCGCGCACCGCCTCGGCGATCTCCGGCAGCGGCTCCAGCACGCCGGTGCTGGTCTCCGAGTGCACCACGGTGACGGCGTCGCACGACCCGCCGCGCAGGCGGCGGAAGACCTCGTCCGGCTCGTGGGCCCGGCCCAGCGGCACCTCGTACGTCTCCACCTCGCGCCCGCAGTCGGCCACCAGGTCGCGGTAGCGCAGGCTGAAGGCGCCGTCCACCAGCGACAGCGCGCGCCGGCGCACGCCGTTGCGGATCGAGCCCTCCATCAGCCCCGTCGCGGAGCTGCTGGAGACGTAGACCGGGCGCGTGGTGCGGAATACGGCGCGCAGCACGGGATCGACCCCCGCCAGCAGCGCGGACAGCTCGCTGCCGCGGTGGCCGATGAGGGGGCGCGTCATGGCCGCGAGCACGTCCGGGTGCACCTCCGTGGGGCCCGGAAGAAAGAAGCGGCCGAAGCCGGCCGCGCGGGGAAGGTCGAGCGTGTCGGTCACGGCCGGGCTGCAGGTTACAGGTTACAGGGGACAGGTTACAGCGGGCGGAGCGCGGGGGACAGGTCGCGCGGGGCCCTCACCCTGCGTGCACGGCAGGCGCGCGACTGTCGTCGCGGGGCCCTCACCCTGCGTGCACGTCAGGCGCGCGACTGTCGTCGCGTCCTGCCGCGCACGCTGTCCCTCTCCCGCAAACTGCGCGGGAGAGGGCGAAGGGTGGCGCGCGTTGCGACCCGCCCCAGCACGGCAGCCCCCGTAGAGACGCCCCGGCGGGGCGTCTCTACCATGGGAATGCGCGGATCGCCGCCGGGCGCAACGGCCTCCCCCGTTCAGTCCGCGCAGGCGGACTTCGTGCTTCTGGAGGCGCGGTTTCAACCGCCGGCCGGATGCCCGCCGCGCACGCTAGAACCGAGGATCGGGCCCGTCAGCCGGCGACCAGGTGCGCGTACGGGCTGTTGGCGAGCCGCGCTAGCTCGTCCCGGGAGCAGGCGATGCGCAGCACGGGGGCCAGGCTCTCGTCGCGCAGCACGAAGTCGGCACCGGCGGCGACGGCGGGGCGGTCCGCGACGCCCATGTACGCTGCGAAGGCGTCCACGGCGGGACGCGCCTCCAGGTCCGTGGCGCCGTCGCCCACCAGCAGCACGGGGCGCGGGAGATGCCAGTCCCGCAGCACGGCCTGCTTGCCCCCGCTGCGGGCCAGCGGCGAGTCGGCCTCGAAGCCCGCGTATTCCCCGCCCGCGCCGAAGGAGATGCCGACCGCGCGCACGTCGTCGGGCGCCAGGCCCAGCTCCGCCGCCACCATCTGCACCGGGGGCCGCAAGCCGCCGGAGACGATGCGCACGGCCTTGCCCAGCCAGCGCAGCGCCGCCACGGTCTCGCGCGCGTGCGGGACGAGCGTCTGCACGTACATCCGCCCGACCGCGTCCACCCGCTCGCGCGATGGCCGGATCAGGGCCAGGCGGCGGCCGTAGACCTCTTCGAGCGCGACGAGGCCCTGCATGGCGCCCTCGGTGAGCGCGCGAACTTCGTCGGCAAGCGTACCGGCAAGCTCATCGATTCCCTCGATCCGCACAAGGGTCGAATCGCAGTCGAACACCACCGCCGCGAACCCGCTCATCGTGGACGACACGACGATACGGCGCACGCGACCTGTGGCGTGCGTTGCAGCCGCCGGCGAAAGGC
>DASTLD010000109.1:0-5886 GCA_035715345.1 Longimicrobium sp. | reverse complement strand
CATCACCCATCCGCCGGGCCTCGCGTGAGGCGCGGCGGTTTTCGCGTTCCGCATCCGCGGTCAGACGCTTCGCGTGCGGCGCGTTGGAAAAAAAGCCCCTCCCCCGAAGTTGGGGGAGGGGTTTGGGGAGGGGGCCTCCGGCCCACGAGAGGCAGTCCGCGTGCGTGCGTTGGACGCCGCCCGTCACATCACCCGGCACACATGAGCACCGAATCCGCATTCGCCCCGCCGGACGCGCCGCCGCGCGCGGAGTTCCTGGACCGCATTGCCCGCGAGGTGCACCGCCGCGTGGTGGGGCAGGACTACATGGTGGAGCGGCTGCTGATCGGCCTGCTGACCGGCGGCCACGTCCTGTTCGAGGGGCTGCCCGGGCTGGCCAAGACGCTGGCGGTCAAGACCCTGGCGGACGCGGTGGACGCCAGCTTCCAGCGCATCCAGTTCACCCCGGACCTGCTGCCCGCGGACGTCGTCGGGACCACGATCTACAACCAGCGCACGGGCGAGTTCGTCCCCCACCGCGGGCCCATCTTTGCCCACATCGTGCTGGCGGACGAGGTGAACCGCGCGCCCGCCAAGGTGCAGGCGGCCCTCCTCGAGGCCATGCAGGAGAAGCAGGTCACCATCGGCGGCGAGACGTACGCGCTGCCGCAGCCCTTCCTGGTGCTCGCCACGCAGAACCCCATCGAGCAGGTGGGCACCTACCCGCTGCCGGAGGCGCAGGTAGACCGCTTCATGCTCAAGGTGCGCGTGGGCTACCCCACCCGCGAGGAGGAGAAGGAGATCCTGCGCCGCATGTCCGGCGGCGGCGAGATCTCCGTCTCCCCCGTCGCCAACCCGGCGGACATTCTGGCCGCGCGCGAGGGCATCGCGGCGCTGTACCTGGACGACCGCATCGCCGAGTACATCCTCGATCTCGTCAGCGCCACGCGCGAGCCCAAGCGGTACGGCGCGGGAGACCTGGAGCCGCTCATCGAGTACGGCGCCAGCCCGCGCGCCACGCTGGCGCTGGCCGCCTGCGCGCGGGCGCACGCCTACCTGCGCAACCGCACCTACGTGGTGCCGGAGGACGTGAAGGCCATTGCCCCGGACGTGCTGCGGCACCGCATCATCGCCACCTACGAGGCGGAGGCGGAAGAGGTGACCTCCGACGCCATCGTGCGGCGCATCCTGCAGGCCGTGCGCGTGCCCTGACCGGGAGGCGGGAATGGCCCTGCTCTTCGGCCGCTGGAAGAAGCTCCCGGACGCCCCGCTCGCCGCCGCCACGCTCAGCGAGGTCATGCGGCGGGTGCGGCGCATCGACCTGCGCACGCGCGGGCTGGTCAGCTCGCGCTTCAGCGGCGAGTACCACAGCGTGTTCAAGGGGCAGGGGCTGGAGTTCGTGGAGGTGCGCGAGTACCTGCCCGGCGACGACGTGCGCGCCATCGACTGGAACGTCTCCGCCCGCACCGGCACCACCTTCGTCAAGAAGTTCGTGGAGGAGCGCGAGCTGACGGTGCTGCTGATGGTGGACTTCAGCGGCAGCCAGCGCTTCGGCACGCGCGGAAGGCTGAAGAGCGAGATGGTGCCGGAGGCCGCGGCCACGCTGGCCATGTCCGCCGTGCGCAACAACGACCGCGTGGGGATGCTGGTCTTCACCGACGGCGTGGAGTCGTTCGTCCCGCCGCAGAAGGGGCGCCGCCACGTGCTGCGTCTGATCCGCGACCTGCTCGTCTTCCGGCCCCGCGGCCGCGGCACGGACCTGGTGGGGGCGCTGGAGCACGCCATCCGCATCCTGCGCTCGCGCTCCATCCTCTTCGTGGTCAGCGACTTCCAGCTCACCGGCGAGCGCGCGCGGTTCGAGCGGGTGATGGCCAGCGCCGCCGCGCGCCACGACGTGGTGCCCGTGGTGCTGAGCGACCCGGCGGACTTCGCGCTGCCGGACGTGGGCGTGCTGCGGGTGATGGACCCGGAGACCGGCGCCGTGCACGACGTGGACACCGGCTCCGAGGACGCACGCCTCTTCTATCCCCGCGAGATCGTCGCCGAGCGGGCCGAGCTGTCGCGCCTGTTCGGGCGGCTGGGGATGGAGGCCATCGAGCTGCGCACGGACCAGCCCGTCGCCGGCGCCATCATCTCCTTCTTCCGCCGCCGCGAGCGCCGGCTGCGCCGATGATCCGCCCGCTCGCGCTCCCGCTGGCCGCCCTGGCGCTGGCCGCATCCCCCGCATACCCGCAGCCGCCGCTGCTCTACCGCGTCGCCGTCCATCCCGACACCGTCACGGTGGGCGATTCCATCCGCGTGGTCGTCACCGTCCGCACGCCGGAGGGCTCGCGCGTGACGCTGCGCGTGCCGCAGCCGGCGGACGGCGCGTACCAGGCGCTGGACGTGGACGTCAGCCGGCCGGAAAACCTGCGCGCGCACCAGGCGGTGGCCACGCTGGTGGCGTGGCGCGCGGGGCCGGGCGCAATTGCCTCCGCGGACCTGCTGGTCGGCACGGCGGGGATGGCGCGGCGCCAGGAGCGCATCACCTTCCGCCTGCCGTTCGTGCGCTCCGTGCTGCCGCCGGACAGCGTGCGGGTGCAGCCGCGCGGGCCCAAGGACGTGCTGGGCGGTACGGTGAGCCCGTGGCTGTGGGTGATGGCGGCCGCCGCCCTGCTGGCCGTCGCGCTGCTGGCGTGGCGGCTGCTCCGCCGCCGGCGCCGCCCCGCCGTCGTGCGGGTGACGCCGGTGAGCGCGCGGGCCCACGCGCTGGACGAGCTGGACCGGCTGCGCGCCGCCGGCCTGCTGAAGCGCGGCGACTTCGACGCGTTCTACGCCGGCATCAGCGCCGTGCTGCGCGGGCTGATCGCCGTCAACGAGCCGCGGCTGGGGCCGGACCTGACCACCTTCGAGCTGCTGGAGCGCATGCGCCGCACCGGCGCGCGGGCGGACGACCTGGCCACGCTGTCGTCGCTGCTGGCGCGCGCGGACCTGGCCAAGTTCGCCCGCCGCGCGCCGACGGCGGAGGGCGCGCTGGAGGACTGGGCGGACGCGCGCCGCTGGGTGGACGCGTTCCCGGTCGCCCCCGAGGCGGACGCGCGGGAGGCGGCGGCGTGAGCCTGTCGTTGGTGCACCCGTGGGCGCTGGCCCTGCTGCTGCTGGTGCCGGCCTGGCTGCTCTGGCTGCGGCGCGGCGCGCACGGCCTCGCGTTCGCGCGCACCGGGGCGCTGCGGCGGGCCAGCGGGCGGCGCGGCGCGTGGCTGGGCGGGGTGCCGGAGGCGGCGCGCGCGCTCAGCTTCGCGCTGCTGGCGGTGGCGCTGGCGGGGCCGCGCACGGGCGCCGCGGAGGTGGAGCGCGACGCGGAGGGCATCGCCATCATGGTGGCGCTGGACGTGTCGTCGTCCATGCTGGCGGAAGACTTCCAGCCGCGGAACCGCCTGGGCGCGGCCAAGCGCACCGTCGCCCAGTTCATCCGGGGCCGCGAGCACGACCGCATCGGCCTGGTCTCCTTCGCGGGCGAGGCGCTGACCCGCGTCCCGCTGACCGTCGACTACACGGTGCTGGCGGAGGCGCTGGACGCGCTGCGCGTGGGCGACCTGGAGGACGGCACCGCCATCGGCGACGGCATCGCCGCCGCGGCCAACCGCCTGCGCCAGGCCGCCGGCCAGTCGCGCGTCATCGTGCTGATGAGCGACGGCGTCAACAACCGCGGCGACGTGGATCCGCGCGCCGCCGCCGGCGCGGCCGCCGCGCTGGGCATCCGCATCTACACCATCGGCGTGGGCAGCGACACGCGCGCCCGCATCCCCGTCGCCGTGACCCCCACGGGCCTGCGCTACGTGGTGATGCCGGTGCAGATCGACGAGCGGCTGCTGACGGACGTGGCCGCCTCCACCGGCGGCCGCTACTTCCGCGCGAAGGACACGCGCGCGCTGCAGCGCGTCTACGCGGAGATCGACCGGCTGGAGCGCACGCCGGTGCGCGTGCGGCGCTACGTGATGTACGCGGACTGGTATCTCCCCTTCCTGCTGGCCGGCGCCGCCCTGCTGCTGCTGGAGTGGTTCTTCCGCGCCACCCGCTGGGGAAGGGTGCCGTGATGCGCTGGGCCGTGCCCTCGCTGCTGCACCTGATCCCGCTCTTTCCCGCGCTGGCGGCCGCGGCGCTGCTGCTCTACTGGCGCCGCCGCCGCGACGTGGCCGCCGAGCTCGGCGACGCGCCGCTGGTGCGCCGGCTGATGGGCACAGACCTGTCCCGCTTTCCCCGCCGCCGCGCCGCGCTGGTCGTCCCCGCCGCGCTGCTGCTGGGCGTGGCCGCCGCCGGCCCGCGCTGGGGAAAGGAGGAGGAGGCCAGGCCGGACGCGCGCCGCGGCGACGTGGTGCTGGTGCTGGACGCGTCCAACTCCATGCTGGCGGAGGACGTGGCGCCCAACCGGCTGGAGCGGCAGCGCCGGGCGGCGCGCGCGCTGCTGGACCGGCTGGCGGGCTCGCGGGTGGCGCTGGTGGTGTTCGCCGGCAACGGCTACGTGCTGTCGCCGCTCACCTCCGACTTCGAGGCGCTGCGCCTGTACCTGGACCACCTGGGGACGGACATCGTGGACCAGAGCGGCTCGTCGCTCTACGCCGCCATCCGCCAGGGCACCTCGCTGCTGGTGGGGCCGGACGGGCGCGCGCGCGGGTCGCTGGTGCTGATGACGGACGGCGACGCGCTGGAGGGCTACCGCCTGGTGGACGAGGCCGTCGACGGCGCCGTGCAGCTCGGTGTGCCCGTCCATGCCCTGGGGTTCGGCACCCTGGCCGGCGCGCCGGTGCCCGACGTCGATCCCGAGACCGGCGTGCGGAGGGGCTTCAAGCAGGACCCCAGGGAGGGCGGCACCGCGCGCTCCGCGCTGGGCGAGCGGCTGCTGCAGTCCATCGCCCGCTCCACCGGCGGCAGCTACCGCGCGGCGGACGACGCGCCCGCGCTGGCGGAGCTGGCGCGCGCGGCGGCGGCGGGCTCGCACGGCGCCGGGCGCGGGCGCGCCACGCCGGCGGACAACCGCTACGAGTGGTTCCTGGCGCTGGCGCTGGCGCTGGTGGCGGCGGACGCCGTCGCCGGGCACCGGCCGCCGCGCGTACGGCGGGAGGCGGCATGACGGGGCGGGGGATGGGGATCGCGCTCCTCGCGCTGCTGCTCACGGGCGGCGCCGTGCGCGAGGGCAACCGCCACTACCGCAACGGCGACTACGCGCGCGCGGCGCAGTCGTACGCGCGCGCCCTGGCGGAGGGCGATTCGTCCGCGGTGGTGCGCTACAACCTGGGCACCGCGCTGCTGCGCCTGGGCCGCTACGACGAGGCCCGCCCGCACCTGGAGGCCGCCGCGCGCCGAGGACTGCGCCGCAGGACCGCGAGCGCCGAGTACAACGCGGGCAACGCGGACCTGGCCCCCGCCGCCGCCGGCCGCCTGCGCGACGAGGCCCGCGTGGAGGCGCTGCGCCGCGCCGTCTCCCGCTACCGCCGCGCCCTCCTGCGCAGCCCGGGCGACGCGGACGCCAAGTGGAACCTGGAGCTGGCGCAGCGGCTGCTGGACCGCGAGCGGCGGGGCGGCGCGGCCGGCGCCCAGCCCCAGGCCGACCCGCAGGCCGGCGGCGAGCCGGGCGAGAGCGACGAGCCGCCGCAGCCCGCCGACCCCCAGCCCCGCCCGCAGGAGACGGGCGAGGGCGACCAGCCCCCGATGACGCGCGAGGAGGCGGAGCGCGTGCTGGACCGCGCCGGCCGCCGCGAGAGCGAGCTGCAGAAGCGCATGCTCAAGCGCGAGCAGGAGCGGCTGGTGGGGGTGCGGGACTGGTGAGGGGTCACGGGCATTCGCGCATGCGGCGGCGCCCCCACCCGCTCGCGTAGCATGCTCGAACGCGAGCAGGAGCGGCTGGTGGGGGTGCGGGACTGGTGAGGG
>DASTLD010000108.1:0-17029 GCA_035715345.1 Longimicrobium sp. | reverse complement strand
GGTGAAGATGCTGTCCGGGTCGGCCAGGTGGTTGCGGGCGGGGCCGCCGGCCGCGCGCTTCTGGAGCAGCGGTCCGGCATCCGAGCAGGCCGCCACGGCCAGCGCGGCGGAGGCGAGGAGCAAACGTTTCATCTCGTTCGTCGGGAGAGGGTGTGCGGGAGACTACCTCGGATGGAAACCTATCACGTCACATTTTGCAGAACAAGGAAGTCGCCGCGCATCGCCCCGCTCACGATGGCGCGGGAGGGAGGTAGGCCGTCCCGTCGTGCGCGCCGGCCGCGGGATGGCCCAGCGCGGCCGGGCGCGGCTGGAGCACGGGGCGCATGGCGGCGATGGGCGGGCCAAAGAGCGAGAGCTGGTCCGGGTCCGCGAACACCGCGGCGAAGTCGGACGGGGTCAGGGCGCGCGCCAGGCGGGCGGCAAAGTTGTCGCGCAGGATGCGCGCGTAGTGCTCCACGTCGTAGTCGCGCGGGTCGGGGATGCCCGCCGCTTCGTCGTCCGGCGACGGGGCCAGCGCGGCGCCGCCGGCCTGCGTGCGGTAGACGCGCACGCGGTCGCCGGAGCGCCAGGCGGTGCGGCCCGCGGCCAGCAGCGCCTCGTACGCCAGCTCGCGCCGCGTGCCGCGCGTCTCCTCGTACTTGGCGGGTGATTTGGTCAGCCGCACGCGCGACGACACGTCGAAGGTGGGCAGCTCGCGCCGGCGCAGCGCGTCCAGCGTGGCCAGGTACGCCTCGCGCACGCCGGCCACGTCCGCCGCGAACAGGCGCAGCAGGGCGCGGCGCAGGAACGCCTCGCCGAACGGCTCCGCGCGGCTGGAGCGGAAGGCCACGCCGCGCAGGGTCAGCGTGCCGTCGTAGTGCAGCAGCGCGTAGTTCTTGGGCTCGTGGCTGAGCATGGCCGCGTAGCGCCCCTCGAACTCGAGCTGCACCAGCGGCGGCAGCAGGGCGGCCACCTCGCCCACCACGCGGCGCTCGTCGTCCTCTCCCCACGCCTGCGGCACGGCGAAGTAGACCCCGTCCGTGTCCGCCTCCAGCAGCGTGACCCCGCGCGCGGCCAGCTCGCGGCACATGAAGCCCAGGGTCTCGCGGCCGCGGCGGGTCACCTCGTTGGCCGCGTGCACGTCCGCGAAGCGCGTCAGCTCCCCGCCCGCGGCCAGGTACCCGTAGGCGGAGTTGACGACCAGCTTCATGGCGGACGACATGGCCTCGTGCGTGTGCCGCTCCTCCGAACCGGGCGGCGCGGCGCGGGCGCCGGCCTTGGCCGCCAGCCGCCGCTCCACCAGCCGGTCCACGAGAGCCAGCAGCGCGCCCAGGTGGTCGCGCGCGGGGCCGATGCGGTACTGGCGCATGAGCGACGGGTACAGGCTGGCCACGTCCGCCTTGACCACGCGCCACGCCACGCCGGTGGCGAACAGGTGCAGCGCGGCGCCGCTGTGCGGGGTGCCGTCGCCGGGGCGGTGCGCGGGCAGGGCCGCACCGGCGCGCAGGTAGGCCCGCACCAGCAGCGGGTCGATGACGCCCGTCGCGGCGCCCGCGTCCGCCAGGCGCTCGTAGCGGCGCGGGGCCATCCGGGCCAGCGCGAACGCCGCACCGCCCAGCAGCCGGGCGATGGCGGCCGCCTCTTGCACGTCGTCGCCGGCGTAGCGCCGCACGCGCTCCGGGTCGCGGCGCCAGGTGGCGTAGACCTGCGCGCCCGGCACGTACTCGCGGTCCGGCGCGGCCACGCCCAGGTGTCGCGCGACGGCCTTGAGCCCGTGCCCCGGCAGGTCGCGCGCGCTGAAGTCGTAGCGGATGGTGGCGTCCAGCGTGTCGATCAGCTCGCGGCCGGGCGCCACCAGGCGCACGCGGCGGCTGGCGTCGCGGCCGTCCACCGTGCCGCGGCGGGCGGCGCGCTCGCGCAGGCCCAATCGCCCGATGCGGCCCAGCGCCAGCGGCACGCGCAGCATCCGCGCGCGGCGCGCCAGGAACGGCAGGTCGAAGCCGTGCAGGTTGTGGTTCTCGATGACGTCCGGGTCGGCCGCCCGGATGGCCTCCACCAGCCGGCGGATGAGGTCCGCCTCCGCCGCGTCGCCGGTCCCGGACGCCTCCAGCACGTGCACCTCGCCGGCGGGGTCGCGCACGGCCGCCATGAAGATGCGGTCGCGGGCGGGGTCCAGCCCGGTGGTCTCCAGGTCGAACTGCAGGCGGTGGAGCTGGTCGAAGGCCAGGCCGCGGAAGTAAGTGCGCCCGGTCGCCACCAGGTACTGCTCCTCCGGCGGGAGGGCCAGGACGCGGGCGTGCCCCAGCTCGCGCAGGTGGCCCACGCGCGTCCCCAGCCGCCGCGACGCGCCGTGCAGCACCGCCGCGGCCAGCGCGCGCCCGTCGCCCGCGGAGACGCGGAAGCGCAGCTCGCCGGGGCCCTCCAGCTCCCGCCACCACACCTCCGCGTCCGCATCCCCCTCCGCGCCGAGGCGATTCCCCAGGTGGCGCAGGTCGCCGAGCGAGTCGAGCAGGATCCAGGGGCGGAAGCGCTCGTCCTCGCGCAGCAGCGCGCCGGTCTCGGGGACTCGGCGCCACACCGTCGCGCGCCCGTCCGGCTCCGCCCACACGGAGACGATCCCCGGCGCCGGGTCCCATCCCCAGAGCCATTCGTCCTGGTCGGCGGCGGCGGCTTCCGGGGGCATGGGCGATGGGATCAGGCGCCCGCCAGCCGCTGCAGGGCGTCGAGCGCGGCCTCGTAGTGGCGGCGGCGCTCCTCGCGCTCGGCGGCGCCGGGCAGGCGCTCCTCGTGGAAGGAGAGGACCGTCCGCTCCCCCGAGGGAATCACCCGCACCTGGATGGTCGACGGCTTGTCCCACTCCAGCGGCCGGCGGGTGATGCGCACGTGGCTGCCGGAGTTCGCGACGCGCACCTCGCCCGCGGCGCCGTCACGGGCGGTGTAGGCGGCGCCCTTCTCCAGCGCCAGCCCGGGCGCATCGCCCAGCCACGCGCGCACGCCGTCGGGCGAGGTGACCAGCCGCCACGCGTCCTGCGGCGCAATCGGCATCGTACGCCGCACGCCGACCTGGAAGCCGCCGTCCGCCGTCTGGCCGGGCTGGCGCCTGCCCTTGCGCCGCTCGTACTCCACGGCGACGGTCTGCCGCCACCAGGCGCTCTCCACCAGCCCGCCCGCGAGCAGCGCCACGATGCGCCCGTGCGGCAGCTCCGCCGCGCCGCGCGCGTCCAGCAGCGCCTCCCACTCGTCCCAGCCGCGGCCGGTGGCCGCGCGCACCGCCTCCTCGCTCACCCGCCCCTTCGCCTCCCGATCCGTTGCAGCCATCCGCGCCCTCCCGGCTCGTCCGTCCGATCACCCGGAAGCGAAGGGACAGGTCCTCGACGCACCCTCCCCTGCCCCGCCCCGCAGGCTGTACCCTGTAACCTGTCCCCTGTAACCTCCCGCATTGATACCTACCCCGAAACCACCTTGACCCCCCCGCCCCATCTTCCCCGCACCACCGGCCGAACGGCCGGGGGGTCGGACACAACTTCCACACCAGGGAACCCCATGGCAAACAATCTCCCCCAGATACCCGGCTACTTTGCCCTGCGCCAGGGCGCCGACCAGGCCAGCTCCGTCCGCGGCGAGACGGTGTTCTTCAACTACGAACCGGGCGCGGTCGCCATCACGGAGCCCGGCGCCGCCGGATCCGTGCGCGTCTCCACGGCGCCGTCGGCGGGGTCCCGCCCCACGGTCCAGAACGCGCGGATCCACGTGAACGGATACCAGCCCTGCGAGCTGCCGGGAGACCTGTACAGCGCCATCCTGTGGAGCGAGAGCGCCGTGGAGAAGTTCCTCCTGCCGTACTACGTGTCCGCCGGGGGGCCGCACGCCTACGAGGTGCTGCAGGCCATCCACAAGGCCTTCTACCTGTACGACGAGTCCACCCCCGTGGTCGCGCTGGTCTTCGGCTACGCGTCGCAGCCGGTGGTGGGCCGGCAGCACTTGTGGAACACGGTCCAGGTGGTCTACGGGAGTGGGGGCAGCCTGGCCATGGCCACGCTGCTCGACTTCACCGAGCGGCCGGCGGCGGACCTGGTGCTCCCCCCGTCCCCTCCCCCGCCGCCGCTTGGGTCACCGGTCACGTTCGCGCAGAAGAGCGAGAGCCGGACCCTGGTGGACAGCGTCGGCGCGCGCGAGGTGGCCGAGTACGTGAGCGGCCTGCGGGGGCACGAGGTGCGGGTGTACTCCCCCCCGGGCCCGGACGGCCCGGTGGGCCCGCTGGTGCCGAGCCTGACGCCGCTGGACCTGGCCGGCTACGAGCTCCTGTACGACGCCTTCAGCCCGTACCACCGCGCGGACCGCCCGGTGGCGACCGTGGAGCTCGAGGTGGACGGCGTGTGGAGGAAGCAGGAGGTCTCCACGCCCGGCGCCGAGAACGTGCCGGACGCGGTCTTCTGGACGGACGGCGCGGTGGAGATGCTGATGGTGCCCTACTACGCGTCGGTGGCGGGGCAGGGCGCGCCGGCGTACCTGACGGTGCTGCTGGGCAAGTGGGCGGGATCGATCCAGCCGGACGTGGTGGACCCCCTGAAGCTGCGGACGCTGACGCTGGAAGCGCTCGTCCTCCTGCTGGAGGGCGCCGAGACGGAAGATTCCACGGTCTACGCCATCATCCACCTGCCGCGCTCCGAGTACGTGGACGAGCCGATCGACGCGACCGGCGCGATCGGGGCGGGGCCGCGGGACGCGTTCTGGCTGGAGAACCGGACCTGGCTGATGACCCTCCACGGCCCCCACCCGCTGGTGCAGACCGGCGGCGAGCGGCTGGTGCCCCTGCGGACGTTCAACGGGTGAACAGGCCCCGGAACGCCGGGTCGCGCAGCACCGACTCGCGGAGCTGCGGGCGCTCCGCCAGGTAGGCGTCCAGCAGCCGGCGCGCGGCGGCGCGGTCGCCCAGCAGCAGCGCCACGTACGCCTCGTCGTAGAGGAACGACACGCGCGTGTCGGCCGCCGCCGCCGCCTCCACCCGCGCCCGGGCCAGCACGGCCCGGGCGCTGTCGGCCGCCCCGGCCCGCGCCAGGACCGCGGCGGCCGACACGCGCCGGTACACCGGCGAGTAGAGACGGCCCTCCTCCACCGCCCGCGCGGGCGGGTCCAGCCGGTCCAGCTCCGCCACCAGCTCCCACGCCCGGTCGGGGTCCGGCGGCACGGACGGGTCCTCGCGGGCCAGCGTGAGCTGGCACTCCACGAAGCGCCAGTCCGCGGGAAAGTGCGCGCGCCCCTCGTCGCACCAGCGGCGCGCCTGCGCGTGGTCGCCCTGCGTCATGGCGCTGAAGTACAGCCGCGACAGGATGGTGTGGGCCCCCTCCAGGTAGGCGTCCGCGGCCAGCGCCCGGCGCGCCGCCAGGTCCGACTCGGCCAGCTTGCCGCGGACGCGCAGCACCTGGCTGAGCGCGGCCCAGGCCGGCGCCAGCGACGAGTCCGCCTCCACCGCGGCGCGCAGGTCCGCCTCCGCCGCGGCCAGGCGCGCGCTGTCGGGGGCGGCGCGGCCCGCCTCCAGGGCCTGCCGCCAGCGCACCCGGCCGCGCAGCGCCAGCGCGGCCGGGTCGCGCGGGTCCAGCGACAGCGCCCGCGAGGCGGAGGCGGCCGCCATGGCGTGCAGCCGCGCGCGCTCGCCGCCGGACGCGAGCGACGCGCGGTCCAGCGACAGCGCGCCGCGCAGCAGCGCCGGGCGCGCCCACCCGGGGTCCGCCGCCTCCGCGGCCGCCAGGAACGAGTCCGCCCGCGCGAACAGGCGCCGCGCGGAGGCCTGGTCCAGGGGGTGCCCGCGGCGCGCCATGCGCCAGGCCTCGTCGTGCGCGGCCTCGCCGCGAAAGCGCAGCGCCAGGGCGTGCGCGCTGCGGGTCTCCGCGGCGGCCTCGGCAAAACGCACCTCGCGGCCCAGCCGCCGGCGCAGGAACCCGCTCACCTCCTGCCCCACCGTCCGCTCCAGCGCGAACAGGTCGCCCACGGGGCGGATCACGGTGCGGCTCTCCAGCTGCCGGCCGCGGTTGGTGTCCACCAGCCGCACGGTGACCCGCACGCTGTCGCCGTAGCGCTGCACGCTGCCGTCCACGACGCTGCCCACGCCCAGCCGCGCCACCAGGCTGTCGAAGCCCATCTCCCCGTCGCGGTACGCCTTGACGCCGTTGCGCGACACCACCTCCAGCGCGGGCACGCCGCTGAGCTGGTCGATCAGCTCGCCGGTGAGCCCCGCCGCCAGGTAGCCCAGGTCCCCGTCCGGCGACTGGTCGTCGAAGTAGAGGACGGCGATGCGGCGGGGGTCGTACCGCGCGGGCTCGTCCCCCGCGGGGCGGGACGCCAGCGACGGCACCAGCGCCGCCACCGCCAGGAACAGGACCAGCAGGGCCACCCCCGCCGCCGGCCCCCGGCCCGCGGGCCAGGCGCGCGCGGGCGGCGGCGGCGCCGGGAGCGTTCGGGCGGGCGCGGCCGGCCCCTGCCCCGGGAGGATGGCGGGGGACGCGGCCTCGGCCGGCGCGGTGGCCACGGGCGCGGGGGAAGGGGCCGGCGGGGGGGCGGGCGGAACGCTGCGCAGCCGCTGCTCCAGCGCAGCCACCTCCGGCTCCGGCTCCAGCTCCAGGTCGGCGCGCACGCGGCCGGCGTGGCCCGCCAGCGCGCGGATGGCGGCGGCCCGCTCGCCGGCGCCCTCCAGCGCCGCGGCCAGCCGCAGGGCCACGCGCGAGCTGTACGGGTCGTGCGCGGCCAGCCGCCGCCACCACTCCGCCGCGTCCAGCGCCCGCCCTTCCGCCTCCGCCCGCTCCGCCAGCGTCTCCAGCGCCTGTGCGTACGCCCGCGCCAGCCGGTCGCGCTCGCCGTCCACCCAGTGCCCGAACTCCTGCGCGTCGGACACGTAGAAGCCGTCCAGGAACGGCCCCCCGTACGCCGCCACCGCGTCCTCCAGACGCCCCTCCTCCAGCGCCTCCTCGAACGCCCCCACGTCCGTGGCCACCACCTCCGGCGAGAGCGCCAGGTCGTCGCCCGCGGCCACGAACGCCCCGTCGCCCATCTCCTTGCGCAGGACGTAGAGCGACTCGGACAGCGTGTGGCGGGCGGCGTCCGCGGGGTGCTCGGGCCAGAGCAGGCCGATCAGCCGCTCGCGCCCCACGGGGCGGCGGCGCGCGACGGCCAGGATGGCGAGGAGAGCGATGCGGCGGCGGTACGCGGCGCGGCCGGTCAGCGGGCCCGCGGGGCCCAGGAGCATCGGCGCGCCCAGTACATGGAGGCGGATCACGGCGAATCAAGGACCACGTTGATAGACGGCAGGAAATGCTCGTGATGGGTGCCCGATAGATACACGCTCGCAGGGGGCGCGGCAAGGAAAAACGCCCGGCGTAAACCCTTTTGCGATGCGACGAAACGATGGGAGATCTCCTGCTGCTCTCCGGCTGCCCCGCCGGCGCCGAGGCCCTGCGGCGCGCGGTGCGGCGCGAGGCCGCCTGCGGCGTGGTGCACACCGTCCGGCGCGCGGCGGGCTGGGCGGAGCTGGCCGCGTGGGCGGCGGCGCCGGGCGCGGCGCGCCTGGCCTTCGTGGACCCGCACCACGGCGGCTCCTTCGCGGGCGCGGAGATCCGCCGGCTGCGCGAGCGCCGGCCCGCCCTGGAGGTGATTGCGCTGGGCGACTTCACCCGCTGCCCGCCCGCGGACGCCTTCTCCCTGGCCGTGCTGGGGGTGCGGGAGATCATCTGCACCGCGGACGGCGACGCGGCCGCGCGCGTGGCGGAGGCGCTGGGCAGCCACCTGAACCGCGGGGCCATGGAGCGCGTGGTCGAGGCGCTGGCGGCGACGATCCCGGCCGCCGTGCACCGCTGGCTGGGACCCGTCCTGCTTTCCGCGGACGGCGCGGCGACGGTGCCGGAGCTGGCGCGCGCGGCCCTGTGCAGCCCGCGCACGCTGCGCCGCGCGCTGCGCGGCGCGGGGCTCCCGCCCCCCGAGGAGCTGCTGGCGTGGCGCCGCCTGCTGCACGCCGCCCGCCTGCTGGACGACGGCCGCAGCGCGGACAGCGTGGCCCGCGCGCTGGACTACTCCACCGGCTCCGCGCTGCGCAAGAGCCTCAAGCGGCACACCGGCCTGCGCCCCGGCGAGCTGCGCCGCCAGGGAGGCTTCGGCGCCGTCGCGACCCTGTTCCTGCGGCGGTGCGGCGGGGAGCGCGCGGGGCTGGAGCGTGTCCGGACGGGCGCGGGTCATGGCCGGTTGGGACACGAAGCCGCGCCGGCCGGCGCCGCAGATTGACTCCCGGGAAGCGCGCCGGAATGCGCCGGCGCCCCCCGAGCAGCCTTCAACGCGGCAAGGAAGCCATGAGCACCCCCTTCGACGGAAGCTGGACCGACCTGAGCGACACCCGGATCACCATCACGTCCGAGGCCGACATCCTCACGGTGGTCTACTCCAACGGCCGCGGCCCCTTTCCCGGGGTCTCGGTCACCATCGGCTCGCCGGTGATCTACGTGGACTTCACCGACGAACGGCCCTTCACCGGCGTGCTGACGGTGGAGAGCAACCGCGAGCCGGTGCCCGGGAGCAAGATCCTGTGGTCCAACGGCACGGTGTGGACCCGCAACCCGACCAGCCCCTGACGTCCGGCGGTGCCGGGGATCGCCGGCACGCGCGTCCCCAGCGACGCATCACGAGCGGCCGGCGCGCACTCCCGCGCGCCGGCCGCTCGCCGTCCCCCCCGTCCCTGCCCCACACGATCAACATTCTGTTTACGACAGTAGATGCTTATCATGGGAAGAGAGGCGCGGGACGCCTCGTCACTCCGGAGGGAAGGGACCCATGAGAACGGAACCAGGCTCGCGCGGGCGATGGGGGTGGCGTCTCCCGCTGGCCGGCGCGGTCTGCCTGCTTTCCGCGTGCGGGGGAGATTCGCCGCTGCCCACCGAAGGCGCGCGCGTCCGCCCTCCCGGCGCGCCCTCGCGCCTGCTGAACCCCGCGTGCGACCCCGCCGGGACCACGCACGCCGGCGGCACCATCAGCACGGCGGTGACCTGGGCCGCCGCCGGCAGCCCGCACGTGGTGCTGGGCACCGTCACCCTGGCCACCGGCGGGACGCTCACCATCCAGCCAGGCGCCACCGTCTGCCTGGGCTCGTCCGTGGGGCTGCACTCCACCGGCGGGCGGCTGGTGGCGCGGGGGCTGGACACGGCTCGCATCCTCTTCACCGCGCACGACCTGGCGCAGCCGTGGGACGGCATCCACCTGCAGGGCACGCCGCCGTCCGGCAGCCAGGTCCGCAACGCGCGGGTGGAGCACGTCGCCCCCTACTCCACGGCCATCGCCGCGGACGACCACGTCCTGTTCGTCGACAGTACCGTGGTGCGCCAGGCGGGCGCCGGCGTGCGCATCGGCGGGCGCCACGGGCGGTTCGCCGACTCGCGGGTGGACACCACCACCAACCCCGGCGTGCCGGCGGCCACGCTGGGCGACAGCGCCCGCTTCGAGGACTTCGTCGTGCGGGGCGCCGCCGGGACCGGGATGCTGATCGACGGCACCTCCAACGTCCGCGTGCTGGGCGGACGCATCGAGGGGAGCGGCGGCGTGGGCATCCGGGCGCCCCACGAGACCGGCGTCGTCAGCGTGAAGAACGTGCGGGTGGTGGGCGGGCAGGGCTACCCCATCGAGACCACTCCCCCGATGCTCCAGCGCCTGTACGGGTCCAACGCCGCCAACCAGGACAGCCTGAAGGGCAACGCGCGCGACACGGTGGTCATGCTGGGCGGCGTGCTCCACCACCCGCTGACCGTGCGGGCGGGGCTGCCCTGGCGCGTCACGGCCGAGCTCGTCATCGGCGCGGGCGGCGAGCTGCTCGCGGAGCCCGGATCGGCGATGGTGATGGACTCCGCCGGGGCCATCACCGCCTTGGCCGACGCCCGCCTGCGCCTGCGCGGCACGGCCGCGAGCCCGGTCGTGCTGACCGCGGCGGACCCGGCCGTGGGGTGGCTCGGCATCCTGCTGGCCAGCATTCCCTCCGCCCCCAGCTACATCACCAGCGCCCGGGTGGAGCACGTCGCGGCGGACCGGCCGGCGGTGAACGACGCCGGATGGCACCCGGTCCGGATCGACAGCGTGGTGTTCCGGCGGACGGGGCAGGCGGTGCGGCTGTGGGCGGCGGGGTCGCGGCTGACCCGCAGCCGCGTGGACACCACGCTCGCTCTCCACCTCGCGGCGGTGGAGCTGGGCGGGAACGCCATCCTGGAGAGCACGCTGATCCGCGGCGCGGCGCAGGGCGGCGTATCCATCCACGACGCCGCCGTGCAGGTGCAGTCGTGCGAGGTGCGCGAGAGCGGGATGTACGGCATCTGGCTCTTCGAGAATGCGCCCGTGCACGACTGCAACCTGGTGGACAACGGCTGGGGTGGCCTGTACGTCGTCTTCGGGACCTTGACCGCCGACGCCACCGGCAACTGGTGGGGCGATCCCGGCGGCCCCACCGCCCCCGGCGCCAACGGCGTGACCGGCTCGGCGAACTACACTCCGTGGCGCACCACGCCGGTGGTGCTGCCGTACGTGCCGTAGCCCGGTGTCCGGCCAGCCCACACGGATCTCGGCACTGGGCCCCGGATGACGAAGGGGAGAGCGAACGCCGCTCTCCCCTTCGTCTCCGTCCCCATCCGCCGCGGGCCCTGACCCGGACCGCGCCTACCCCCCGGACGCCGCGCCCGGACGCTGCGCCACGAAGATGGTGTGCCAGGCCTTCAGGCCCGGGTGCGGGCGCGCGCGGACCACCTCCACGGACAGCCCCGCGCCCCGCAGCGCCTTCTCGAACGCGGGATCGCCCCCCGCGGACCAGTACGCCAGCCGGCCGCCCGGACGCAGCGCCGCCGCCGCGCGGCGGATGCCCTGCGCGCGGTAGAGCGCCGCGTTCCCCTGCGTGGTCATCGCCGCCGCGCCGTTGTCCACGTCCAGCATGATGGCGTCGAAGGCGCCCGGGCCGGCCTGGAGGACGTTGGCCACGTCGTCGTGGCGCAGGCCCACGCGCGGGTCGGCCAGCGCGTCCGCCGCCAGCGCGTAGTCGGGGTCCCGGTTCCAGCGGATGACCTCTTCCACGATCTCCGCCACGACCACCTCCGCGTCGTCCGCCAGTGAGCGCAGCGCGGCGCGGAGCGTGAACCCCAGCCCCAGCCCGCCGATCAGCACGCGCGCCCCCGCACGCTCGCGCAGGGGCAGGCACACCACCTCCGCCAGCACGTCCTCGGAGTGGTGCCGGCGGGTGGACATCAGCTCCTCGCCGTTCACCCGGATGGCGTACGCGCCGTCGTGGCGGTAGAGCGCCAGCACGCTGCCGTCCGGCGCGACCGCTTCGCCCAGCCGCTCGACCCGCTTCACGCGCCCGGGCCGCCCGCCGTCGCCTGGCCGTCCGCGGCGGGCCGGGCGGCCGCGCCGTGCTCGCCAGTGGGATGCGCATCGGTCGGCGCGTCCGTGTGCGCGATCACGTCCGCCGCGACGGCGCGCACCAGCTCGTCGCGCGAGCCGTTGAGCGCCTCGCGCGCCGCGCGGAAGCGCAGGCCGCTGCGCATGCAGGCCAGGTCGCACAGGCGAAGCACGCGCTGCACCGAGTCGTCGTCCAGCGGCTGGCGCGTGCTGGTGAGCGGCGGCGCCACGGCCGCGCCCGCCGCGCGCGCCTGCAGCAGCGCCTGCGCGTGCGAGAGCGTGGCGGCGCGCACGTACAGCTCGATGGCCATGTCGCCCAGCCGGGTCACGATGAACTGCCGCTCGGGGATGTTCCTGCCGTGCCGCCGCAGCGCCCGCTCCGCCGCCACCCGCAGGTCGCGCGTGTGCTCCACCAGGTAGTCGAAGTGCGTCTGCAGGCGCGGGTTGACGTCCGTCTCCAGCGCCGGCTCGCCGCGGCCCAGCGCCAGCCGCACCCGGTCCGCCGCGAAGTCCGCCAGCAGGCCGATGCGGCGGATGGGCTCGCGCAGCGCCGCCGCCACCTCCTTCAGCGCCTCGCCGGGGCCCTGCAAGCCGGACAGGCCCACGAACAGGCGCAGGATCTCGTTGGTCCCCTCGAAGATGCGGGTGATGCGCGCGTCGCGGTACATCCGCTCGTACGGGTATCCCTTCACGAAGCCGCGCCCGCCGGCGATCTGCACCACCTCGTCCACCGCGCGGTCCAGGGCGTCGCTGTTCCACACCTTGGCGGCGGCGCTCTCCAGCGCGTAGTCCACGTCCCCGCGGTCGGCCAGCCCGGTGGTGAAGTAGGCCACGCTCTCCGCGGTGAACGCGTCCGCCGCCAGGTCCGCCAGCTTGCCCTGGATGCTCTCGTAGCTGGCCAGCGGCTGGCCGAACTGCTCGCGCCGGCGCGCCCAGTCCGTGGCCAGGCGCAGGCACTGCTTGACGCCGCCCGCCGCGCCGGCGGAGAGCCCCTGCCGCCCGGAGTTGAGCACGCGCATGGCGATCTTGAAGCCCTCGCCCGGCCGGCCCAGGACGTTCTCCGGCGGCACGCGCACGTCGTGGAAGTACAGCTCCGCCTGGTTGCTTCCCCGCGCGCCCATCTTGCGCAGCGCCGGCCCGCGCTCGAAGCCGGGCATGTCCGGGCGCAGGATGAACGCCGTCACCCGGTCCACCGTCTCCCCGCCGCGCTCCACCGGCGTCTGCGCGAAGGCGACGATTACCTCGCTGAACGAGCCGTTCCCGATCCAGATCTTGGAGCCGTTCAGGACCCACGACCCGTCCTCCTGCCGCACCGCCCGCGACCGGATGCCCGCCGCGTCGCTCCCCGCCTCCGGCTCCGTGAGCGCGAACGACGCCATCCACTCGCCCGTGGCCGCCTTCGGGAGATAGAGCGCCTTCTGCGCCTCGCTCCCGGCCAGCTGGATGCCCTTGATGCCGATCGACAGGTGCACGCCCAGCATGATCCCCAGCCCGGGGTCGAAGCCCGTGACGTACTCGAAGACGCGGCAGTACGCGCTCTGCGACAGCCCCATCCCCCCGAACTCGCGGGGGATGGAGATGCCGAACAGCCCCATCCGCTTCAGCCCCTCGACGGCCTCGTCCGGGATGCGCTCGTTCTCGTCGATCCACTCGCGGTCGAGGTTGGCCTCGCAGTACGCGCGCAGCCGCTCGACGAAGCCGCTCACCAGGCGGTCTTCGTCGTCGCTGATGCGGGGATACGGAAAGAGGATCGAGTCGTCGATGGTGCCGTGGAACAGCTCGCGGGTGAGTGACGGCTTCTCGTCGGCCATGGCGGGGGCGCACGGGGTGGGTTGGGGCGATGGGCCGGGGACGCGGCGGCGCCCGCGTCTCCCGCCGCCGCGCTCCGCAAGAATCATCGCCGCCGGCACGATTCCCCGCGAGACCGACGTTCGTACCGCGGCGGGCAGGCGCCCGAGCGCATCCCCCGGCGCCGGACGCCGACCGGGCGAAGGGGGGCGGTCTCCCCCCTCCGGCGCCATCGCGTGGCCGCCGGGATGTCCGAAAAAGCGAGATCGGGTACGTGCCTCCGGCGCGGAAGCGGCGTACGAGAAGCTTGACGGACCCGCATCGGCCCACCACAGTTGTCGGAAAGGGGTAGGCTGTTCCTTTTTGTTGTCGGCAGGTGTGGGCGGGGCCGGGGCCGATGCAGCCCTTCGCGCCGCGGCAGGATTCCTGGATGCGTCCGGGCTCCCCTCGAGCCCGCATTCTTTCGCCGGCCCTTTGATGAACCCTCTGCGTCCCCTTGCCTCCGCGGTCCGGCCGGCGGGCGTCTCCGTGCCCCCGGCGCCCGCCCCGCGCCCCCCGGCCCCGCCCGCGGCCGCCCCCCGGCCGCGCGTGGGCGGAAAGTTCCTCTTTGCCGGCGGGACAAAGCTCTACCTGCGCGGCGTCACCTACGGCCCCTTTCGCCCGGGCGCGGACGGGTGCGAGTACCGCACCCCCGCCACGGCCGAGCGCGACTTTGCGCGGATGGCCGCGCACGGCGTGAACACCGTCCGCACCTACACCGTCCCGCCGCCCTGGCTGCTGGACGCCGCCGTCCGCCACGGGCTGCGGGTGATGGTGGGGCTGCCCTGGGAGCAGCACGTCACCTTCCTGGACGACCGCAGGCGGGCGCGCGGCATCGAGGCGCGCGTGCGCCGCGGCGTGCGCGCCTGCGCCGGACACGCGGGCGTGCTGTGCTACGCGGTGGGGAACGAGATCCCGGCGGGCATCGTCCGCTGGCACGGCGCGCGGCGGGTGGAGGCGTTCCTCCAGCGGCTGTACGCGGCCGCGCGCGAGGAGGACCCCGGCGGGCTGGTGACGTACGTCAACTACCCCTCCACCGAGTACCTGGACCTGTCCTTCGCGGACCTGCTCTGCTTCAACGTCTACCTGGAGCGGCAGGAGCGGCTGGAGGCGTACCTGGCGCGGCTGCACAACCTGGCCGGCGACCGCCCGCTGGTCCTGGCGGAGGTCGGCCTGGACTCCAGGCGGCACGGCCAGGCCGCGCAGGCCCGGTCGCTGGAGTGGCAGCTGCGCACGGCGTTCGCCAGCGGGTGCGCCGGCGCCTTCGCCTTTGCGTGGACGGACGAGTGGCACCGCGGCGGCCACGACATCGAGGACTGGGACTTCGGCCTCACGGACCGCGCGGGCGGGCCCAAGCCGGCGCTGGCGGCCGTGGGCGAGGCGTTCGCCGAGGTGCCGGTGCCCGCCGCGCAGGCATGGCCGCGCATCTCCGTCGTGGTGTGCGCCTACAACGCCGCGGACACCCTGCACGACGCCCTGCGCGGCCTGGCGGCGCTGCGCTACCCGGACTTCGAGACCCTGGTGGTGGACGACGGGTCCACGGACGCCACGCCGGACATTGCCGCGGAGTACGGCTGCCGGCTGATCCGCACGCCCAACCGCGGCCTCTCCGCCGCGCGGAACACGGGGTGGCGGGCGGCCACCGGCGAGATCGTGGCGTACCTCGACGCCGACGCGCACCCGGACCCGGACTGGCTCACCTACCTGGCGCTCGACTTCCTGGGCACGGGCCACGCCGGCGTGGGCGGGCCCAACGTTCCGCCGCACGACGCGCCGCTGGTGGCGGACTGCGTGGGCAACGCGCCCGGCGGGCCCGTGCACGTGCTGCTCTCCGACCGCGAGGCGGAGCACATCCCCGGGTGCAACATGGCCTTCCGCCGCGCCGCGCTGGAGGCGGTGGGGGGCTTCGACCCGCAGTTCCGCGTGGCCGGCGACGACGTGGACCTGTGCTGGCGCCTGCAGGACCGCGGCTGGACGCTGGGCTTTGCCCCCGCCGCCATGGTCTGGCACCACCGGCGCGGCTCGCTCCGGGGGTACTGGCGCCAGCAGGTGGGCTACGGCCGCGCCGAGGCCATGCTGGAGCGCAAGTGGCCGGACCGCTACAACGGGGGCGGGCACGTGCAGTGGACCGGTCGCATCTACGGCGACGGGCTGCTGCAGCCGCTGCTGCCGCCCCGCGGCCGCATCTACGGGGGCGTGTGGGGGACGGCGCCCTTCCAGCGGCTGTACCGGCCCGCGCCGGGGATGCTCCGCTCGCTCCCGCTGATGCCGGAGTGGTACCTGGGCGTGGCGCTGCTCGCGGCGCTCAGCCTGGTCGGGCTCCTGTGGCCGCCCCTGCTGCTGGCGCTGCCGGCCGCGGCCGTGGCCGTGCTGGCGCAGCTCGGGCAGGCGCTGCGGGGCGGCATGCGGGCGCGCATCCGCCGGCCCCTGCCCCCGGGGGCGGTCGCGGCCCGCCGCGCGCTGACGGCGCTGCTGCACCTGGTGCAGCCGCTGGCCCGGCTGCGGGGGCGGCTGGCGCACGGCATCACTCCCTGGCGGCGGCGGGGGGTGCGTGGGCTGGCGCTCCCCGGCCCGCGCGTGCTCTCCGCGTGGAGCGAGAGCTGGCGCGACGCGGCGGACCGCCTGCGGGCGCTGGACGCCGCCCTGCGCGAGGAGCGGGCGGTGGTGGGCCACGGCGGCGACACCGACGCGTGGGACCTGGAGGTGCGGGACGGGACGCTGGGCGCCGTGCGGGTGCGCATGGCCGTGGAGGAGCACGGCGCGGGGCGGCAGATGGTGCGCCTGCGCGCGTGGCCCCGCCCCTCGCCCCTGGTGCTCTGGCTGGCGCTGGGGCTGCTGCTGCTGGGCGCCGGCGCGGCGGCGGACGGGGCCCGGGCGGCGGCGGCGATCCTCGCGGCGGCCGCGGCGGCCATCCTGCTGCGCGTCTCCAACGACTGCGCCTCCGCGCTGGCGGCGCTGTACTGCGCGGCGGCCCGCACCGCCGCGGCGGACGCGCGCCGGGGCGGGGCGTGAGCGCCCCGGCGGCCGCGGCGGAGGGGCTCGCCTACCGCCCGTTCCGGGACGGCGACCTGCCCGGCGTGCTGCGCCTGTGGGAGGAGGAATCGGGGTGGGGCGCCATCACGCCGGAGAAGTGGCGCCGGTGGTACGTGGACCGCCCCGACGGGCCCTGCCTGGTGATGGTGGCGGAGGACGGCGGCGGGCGGGTGGCGGGACAGCTCGTCTTTGCGCCGGCCGTGGTGCGGGTGGACGGCGAGCCGGTGCCGGCGGTGCGGGTGGGCGCCCCCATCGTGGAGCGCGCCCGGCGCCGCCGCTCCGTGCGGCATCCCGAGCACCCCGCCACGCGGCTGTACCGCGAAGGCGCGCGCGCCGCGGCGGCGGCGGGGTTCCGCCTGCTGTACGCCGTCCCCGAGCACGGGTGGCTGCCCTTCTTCCGCTGGCTGGGCGGGTTTGCCCAGGCGGACCCCGGGTGCCTGGCCGTGGCCCCCTCGCCCGCCGCCGCCGGACGGGCTCGGGGGCTGCGGGCCGCGCCGTCCGCCGGGTTCGGCGCGGAGCACGACGTGCTCTGGGAGCAGGCCGCCTCGTCGTTTCCCGTGCGCTGCGGGCTGGAGCGCGGCGCGGACCGGCTGCGCCACCGCATCGGCGGGCACCGGGTGCTGGAGGCGCGCGACGCGGGCGGCGCGCTGGCGGGATACGTGGCGGTGGACCGGCGCACGGGCCTGCTGGTGGACGTGCTGGCGCGCGGCCCGGACGAGCTGGCCCCGGTGCTGGCCGCCGCCCTGGCCGCCCTGGCGGAGGCGCGGGGCGGCGGGGCCGCCGT
>DASTLD010000107.1:0-10157 GCA_035715345.1 Longimicrobium sp. | reverse complement strand
TCCGTTTCATACGCGTACTCCTGCGGAACGGGTGACGGCGTCCCCGGCCCTTCCGGGGCGCCCGTCCGTCCGCCGGCGCCGCGCGCGACCTGTCCGTCCGGTGGGAGATTCGGGTCGCGCACTCTGGCAGCCACGCGGCCGGAACGGGTTGCGGTGATGCAAGTTTTTTGCCGATATTGCTGGACTTTTCGCCCTTCCGGGCGCCTGTGGCACATCCTCCGACCGCGCCGCCCATGACCCCGAGCCGCCGCCTGGCCCGCATCCTCCCGCTCCTGCTCCTGCTGGCGACGATGACCATGACGCAGCTCGACGCGCAGACCCCGCGCCCCCGCGCGCGGGAGGCCGGCGTGGTGATCGGCATCCTGCCCACCGGCCCGCTCAACGCCATCACCGACGTGGCCGGGGTGCGCGTGGGGCACACGACCGTCGTCGAGGGCGATTCGGTCCGCACCGGCGTGACCGCCATCCTGGCGCACGGCGGCAACCCGTTCCGCGAGCGGGTGCCCGCGGCCATCCACGTGGGCAACGGCTTCGGCAAGCTGCTGGGCGTGACCCAGGTGCGCGAGCTGGGCGAGCTGGAGACGCCCATCCTCCTGACCTGCACCCTCTGCGTCTGGCGCGCGGCGGACGCCATGGCGGAGTGGCTGCTGCGCCAGCCGGGGATGGGGGACGTGCGGTCCATCAACCCCGTCGTCGGCGAGACCAACGACGGCGGCCTCAACGACATCCGGCGCCGCCCGGTGACGCCCGGGCACGTGGTCCGCGCGCTGGAGTCGGCCAGCGATGGGCCGGTCGCGGAGGGCGCGGTGGGCGCGGGGACGGGGACGATCGCGTTCGGGTGGAAGGGCGGCATCGGCACCAGCTCGCGGCGCCTGCCCGCGGGGATGGGCGGCTACACGGTGGGCGTGCTGGTGCAGAGCAACTTCGGCGGCGTGCTGACGGTCAACGGGGCACCCGTGGGCCGCGAGCTGGGGCGATACTACCTGCAGCGCGAGCTGGAGGCCGCGCGCGGGACCGGCGGCGACCGCGCGGACGGCAGCATCATGATCGTGGTGGCCACCGACGCGCCGCTGGACGCGCGCAACCTGCAGCGCCTGGCGGTGCGCGCGCTCAGCGGCCTGGCGCGGACGGGCGCCTCCATGACCAACGGCTCGGGCGATTACGTCATCGCCTTCTCCACCGCCGCGGAGGTGCGGCGGACGCCCGGGCGCGAGCCTGCGGCCGTGCGCGACCTGCCCAACGAGGCCGCGTCGCCGCTGTTCCAGGCGGTCGCGGAGGCCACGGAGGAGGCCATCCTGAATTCGCTCTTCCGCGCCGCGACCACCACCGGCGGCGGCAACACCGTGGAGGCGCTGCCCATCGACCGCACACTGGAAATCCTGCGCAGGTACAACGCCCTCGGCTGGGGCGATGCCCTGCCACCGGGCCGGCCGTGAGCGGAGCGCATCGCCGGTAAACGTCTGATTTTGTTCCCTTGCGCCGGCCCCGGCGCGGGGCCAGCTTTCACGCACGGCTGCCACCCATCGCGGGGGCAGCCGTTGCGCATCCCCCAATCATCCCCCGCCCCACCCGGCCTTGGTAGACGCGACCGACACCGCAGAGCTGATCAGTGAGATCCGCGAGGAGCGCGCGGAGAACGAGGCGGACGAGACGTTCCGCAACCGCGCGGCGCTGCTCATCGCCCTGCTGGCCATCCTGCTGGCCATCGGCAGCCTGGGCGGCGGCAACGTGGCGGAGGACATGGTCCACGCCAACATCAAGGCCAGCGACACCTGGGCCTTCTACCAGGCCAAGAACGTCCGCCAGACCGCCTACCGCATCGCCGTGGACGAGCTGGAGATGCAGCTCGCGGCCGGGCTGCTGGCCGGCCCGGCCCGCGAGGCGGCGGAGCGGCAGGTGGCCAGGTACAAAGAGACCATCGCCCGCTACGACAGCGAGCCGGACCCCGCCGCGCCGGGCGACTCGCTGCGCGGCGAGGGCAAGCAGCAGCTCTCCGCCCGGGCGCGCAGCCACGAGCGCGCGCGGGACGTGGCCCAGGACCGCGACACCAGCTTCGACCTGTCGGAGGTGGCGTTCCAGATCGCCATCCTGCTGGGCTCCGTGGCCATCCTGGCCGTGTCGCCGCGCATCCTGGCGCTCACCGTCGGGCTGGGGGTGATCGGGACGCTGCTGATGGTGAACGGCTTCCTGATGCTGGTGAAGATCCCGCTCTGACGACGGTTCCCGAAACCGCGCCCGGCGTGTAGCTTGTACGCGGCCGGACCGACTCCCGGCACCCACCGAATCCAATCCAACGGAGGAGCGCGATGCGCGCGATCGTTCTTACCGCCGCCCTGCTGGCGGCGGCCGTCCCCGCCGCGGCGCAGCACCAGCACGGCGGCCAGCAGCAGAAGCCCGGCGCGCACGCCGACCACGCCGCGCACGGCGGCCTGGCGCTGCCCGCCGGCTGGCAGGTGCGCCTGGACCGCGCCGGCGCCAACGCCGCCGACATCCACTTCATGGAGATGGACGGCACCTGGCACGTGGTGTCCGGCCCGGCCGCCATCTTCTACAACGCGGACAGCGTGGCCAGCGGCGCCTTCCGCGCGGAGGCCACCTTCACGCAGAACAAGCCGTCCAACCACCCCGAGGCGTACGGGCTGATCGTGGGCGGCCGCAACCTGGCCGCGGACAACCAGGACTACCTGTACTTCGTGATCCGCCAGGACGGCAGGTTCCTGGTCAAGCACCGCGCGGGCACGGAGACGCACACGCTGCAGGACTGGACGGAGCACGCCGCGGTGGTCAAGCCGGGCGCCGACGGCAAGGCCGTCAACCAGCTCGCCATCGCGTCCGGCGACTTCGGCGCGAGCTTCTTCGTGAACGGGCAGCAGGTGTTCAACATCCCCCCGAACGTGCACCTGAACACCGCCGGCAACGTGGGCCTGCGCGTGAACCACAACCTCGACGTCGCGGTCAGCAACTTCAGCGTGACCCGGAACTGATCCGGTAAAACCTTCACGCAGAGGGGAACCGAGAGGTTGAGAAGAGAGGACGCGGAGAACCGATCGTGGTTCTCCGCGTCCTCGCTTTTTCACCTCCGGCACGCTCACCGCGGGCTGGGCCCGGCGGCGCTCAGTTCACGGCGGTGATGATGACGCCGGTCCAGTTCCCGTTGATCACGCCGTTGGTGATGAAGTCCACCTTCCGCCCCATGGCACCGGCGCACACCGCGATCGGCATCCCCGTGTCGTTCGCGAACAGGGCAAAGCGGGACGTCTGCGGGTCGATCCGCAGGGCGACGAGCCCGGGCTTGCTGTCGTTCCACCACTCCACCGATGCGCCCCTGTAGGATTCCATGGATCGTCTGCTCCTTCCCCCTGTCGTTGATCCTCAGGCACGGCACCAGGGGACAGTAGCGCCCTGAGTTGCCCCTGCGGGGCTGTCGGGTGCGGTTCGTGACCGCAGCTCCAAGCTGCGCCGCTCCAGCCCGCCACCCCGTATCCCAGCCGGCCACGACACGCTCCCACGCGGACACACGCTCGGCCGCGACGGAGGGACAACGACCTCACGCAGAGGCAATCCGGGAGGTTGAAACGAGAGGACGCAGAGAACTGGATCGGTTCTCTGCGCCCTCTCTTTCGAACCTCTCTGTTCCCCTCTGCGTGATTGATTCCTTATCGGCGCGGGGACCAGGCCGGAGGGCCGCGGAGACCCTCAGCCGGTGCGCGGGAGAGGATCTTCGCGGCTTCGGGTGCTCGCCGCCGCTACGGCCGGATCTCCCCGAAGGGGCGAAGCTGCTCCTCGACCGCCGCCCGGTCGCCCACCACCACGATCGGCATCCGCTCCTCCACCAGGTACGTGCGCGCGATCCGCTGCACCTCCGCGGGGGTGACGGCGTAGACCTTCTGGACGAACGTCTCCAGGTAGTCCTCCGGCAGGCCGTGCAGGTCCAGGAAGGAGAGCTGGTTGATGATCCCGCGCCGCGACGAGT
This sequence comes from Longimicrobium sp., assembly GCA_035715345.1. Taxonomy (GTDB): domain Bacteria; phylum Gemmatimonadota; class Gemmatimonadetes; order Longimicrobiales; family Longimicrobiaceae; genus Longimicrobium. Next base: position 6,184 of record DASTLD010000107.1, on the reverse strand, counting down.
TCCGCAGCACGAAGGTTCCCGCGAGGTAGTTCTGGATGCCGCGCAGCTCCTCGGCGGGGGGCGGCTCGTCCTGCAGCCGCTGGATCTCGCGGAAGATCTCGGTGAGCGAGGCGCCCGTCACCGGCGTGGTGACGTCCGCCTGCTGCAGCCAGAACGCCGACCCCAGCCGCTGCGACACCATGGAGTAGGGCGAATAGGTGTAGCCCTTGGCCTCGCGGATGTTGGCGGTGATGCGCGAGGCGAACGCGCCCCCCAGCAGGGCGTCGGTCACCTGGAGAGGCACCCAGTCGGGGTGGGTGGGGCCCACGGTGGGCAGCCCCAGGAACAGGGTGGACTGCACCGCGCCCGGCCGGTCGATCAGGTAGACGGCGCGCCCGCTCGCCGGCTCCGGCCGGATGTCCGCGGCGGCCGGGCCGCGCCCCCACGTCCCGAAGGCGCGGCGGACCGCCTCCTCCACCGCGGCCGCGTCGAAGCGGCCCGCCACGTACAGGTGCGAGCGTCCCGCGCCGAAGTGCGCGGCGTGGTACGCCCGCACCTGCGCCGCCGTGTACCCCAGGAGCTGGGCCTCGCTGGGAAAGGAGCGCCCGTAGGCGTGGCCCGGGTAGAGCACCTGCCGGAACCGCTCGCCGGCCAGGGACTGCGGCTGGCTGCGGGCGATGGCGACCTGGCGTGCGATCGCCGCCTGCAGCCGCGGCAGCTCCGGCTCCGGGAACCGCGGGTTGCGCACCACGTCGGCCACCAGCTCCACCATGCCCGGGGCGAACTCTCCCAGCACGTCGCCGCCCGCCCAGGTGCGGTCCTCGCCCACGCTCACGCTCAGCGAGCCGCCCATGGCCGCCGCCTGGTCGGCGATCTGCGCGGCGCTGCGCGTGGTGGTCCCCTCCTGCATCAGGTCGGCGGTCAGGTCGGTCAGCCAGGTCTCCTGCGGCCCCTCGTCGCCGTTGCCGGTGCGCACGGTGAGCAGCACGGTGGCCTTGGGCGTGGTCCCGTACGGCACCAGGGTCACGCGCAGCCCGTTGGGAAGGGCAAACCGGCGCGCGGGGGGAACGCGGAACGCCTTGGGCGTCCCCGGCGCGGGCGGCGCCTGCCGCTCCTGCGCCGCGGCGGGCCCGGCGGCCGCGGCAAGGCCCAGCGCCAGGAGCGCGCCCGGAAGGATGCGAGTCGTCGTCATGGTGGGGCCTCCCTAACGGCCGCCGGCCGCGGGGCGCGGCTGGATGATGAGGACGGTGCGATTGGTGGGGCGCAGGTATTCCCGCGCGGTGCGCTGCACCAGCTCGGGGGTCACGGCCCGGAACTGCTCTTCCAGGCGGTTGATGAAGCCGGGGTCGTCGCGGAACAGGGCGAACGCGGCGAGCATGTTGGCCCTGCCGAAGCCGTAGTACGCGTCCATCTGGTCGTACAGCGCGCTGCGCACCTTCACCAGCGCCAGGTCCAGGGCGGCGCGGTCCACCGGTGCGCTGCGGAGCGGCTCCACCACCGCGTCGAAGGCGGCCAGGATGGAGTCCGCCGGCACGGCCGCGTCGTGGAAGAGCCACGCCGTCCACAGCGTCGGCCCGTTGATGTCGTACATGTTGCCCAGCACGTTCACGCTCGAGGCCACCTCGGACGTGTACCCCTTCTCCTGCACCAGCGCGCGGTACAGGCGGCTGTCGCGCCCCTGCGCCAGGAGCTGGTCCAGCACCTCCAGCGCGAAGTACTCGGGCGTTCCCACCGTGGGCGCGTGGTAGCCCACCGCGAGCGCCGGGCGCTCGGCCAGCGAGTCCACGCGGGTCACCCGCTTCTCCTCCGTCTGGCGGGGCTCGCCCAGGTCGGGGTGGGGCGGCTGCGGGGCGGCGGGGATGCCGCCGAAGTACCGGCGCACCCATTCCAGCGCCTGCGCCGGCTCGAAGTCGCCGGTCACCACCAGCGCCGCGTTGTTGGGCGCGTAGTAGGTGCGGAAGAACGACTGCACGTCCTCGAGCGTGGCCGCGTCCAGGTCGGCCAGGTCGCCGTAGAAGTTGTGGGCGTTGTGCCAGTTGGTGTTGGCGACCTGCGGAAGGTCCAGCCAGGGAAAGCCGCCGTACGGCTGGTTCAGCACGTTGACGCGGACCTCGTTCTTCACCACCTCCTGCTGGTTCACCAGGTTCTCCTGGGTCACCGCCAGCCCGCGCATGCGGTCCGCCTCCGCCCACAGCATCGTCTCCAGCGTGTGGGCGGGAACGATCTCGAAGTAGTTGGTGAAGTCGAAGCTGGTGGAGCCGTTGAGGATGCCGCCGTTGGCCTCGACCAGGCGGATGAACTCGAGCTTGCCCAGGTTCCGCGACCCCTGGAACATCATGTGCTCGAACAGATGCGCGAACCCGGTGCGGCCGCGCGGCTCGATGCGGAAGCCGATGTTGTAGTAGACGGCGACGACGGCGGTGGGCGCCGTGGTGTCGCGGGAGAGCACCACCCGCAGACCGTTGTCGAGCTTGTGGTACTCCACCGGGATGACGGGGGGCGTTGCCCCGCGCGGCTGCGCGGCCGCGCCGCACGCGGCCAGCGTGGCCGCCAGGGCGAGCACCGTGGGTGCGGATCTCATTAAGGGGGCCTCCGCAAAGGTAGAGGAACGGGCGCGGCGCTCGGAGGAGGGAGGAGTGCCGGGGTGGCCGCGCCGCGCCGCCCCTCGCCGGAGCCCGGTCGTGCGGGAGTGGAGGGAGCGCCGCGGGCGTACACTGGATGGAAAGTACAACGGCGTCGCCGCGGTTCCAAAGGAAAATCTGTTCCCGCGGCCGGACAGGGCGCTGATCCATCGGCGCTCCCGGCTCGTCCGCTTCCGGTCAACCCCTGCCCCGGCGCGCCTGCCGGCTCCCCGCGCCCGGAGCGAGGGCATCGCCTCCGCCACGGGCCTTTCCACCCGCCGCCGCGGGACGGTAGCTTTGTCGCCCGGCCTTCGGGCTCCCCCGCCGTTCCTTCCCGCCTGGGCTTTCCCCGATGAAGGACCTGACCACCGGCCCCGTATCGCGCCACCTGCTGGCCACCACCGGCTTCATGCTGGTGATGATGGTCTTCCAGACGCTCTACTTCCTGATCGACCTCTACTGGGTGGGCAGGCTGGGGACCGCCGCGGTGGCGGGCGTCTCCATCGCCGGACAGCTCTCCTTCATCGTGCTGGCGCTGGGCCAGATGCTGGGCGTGGGCGCCACGACGCTGGTGTCGCACGCGGCCGGGCGCCGCGACCAGGCGGAGGCGGGGCACCTCTTCAACCAGGCGCTGGGCCTCTCGCTGGCCACGGCGCTGGCCTTCCTGGTGATCGGGATGGCGGGGCTGGACGCGTACACCCGGGCCATGTCCGCCGACGCGGCCACCGCGGCGGCGGCGCGCGCCTACCTGGCCTGGTTCATCCCGGCGATGGCCCTGCAGTTCCCGCTGGGGGTGATGAGCGCGGCGCTGCGCGGCACCGGCCAGTTCCGCGCGCCCATGGTGGTGTCGACGGTGAGCGTCACGGCCAACATGGTGCTGGCGCCCTTCCTGATCTTCGGCTGGGGCACGGGGCGGCCCCTGGGCGTGGCCGGCGCGGCGATCGCGTCGCTCGTCTCCATCGCCATCGCCCTGGTGTGGCTGTCCACGCACTTCGTCGGCGCGGACGCGTGGCTCCGCTTCGCGCGCGCGGACGTGCGGCCGCGGCTGGCGGCCTGGCGGCGGCTGCTGGGCATCGGCCTTCCCGCGGGCTTCGAGTTCGCGATGATGGCCCTGTACCAGGCGGTGGTCTACACCCTGGCGCGTCCCTTCGGCGCGGCGGAGCAGGCGGGCTTCGGGATCGGGATGCGGGTCATCCAGGCCACCTTCATGCCCGTGGTGGCGCTGGGCTTCGCGGTGGCGCCCGTCGCGGGGCAGAACGTGGGCGCCGGACTCCCCCACCGCGTGCGGGCGGTGTTCCGCGACGCGGCGCTGATGGCCACTGGCGCCATGCTGGTGCTCACCGTGGCCGTGCACCTGTGGGCGGGGGGGATGGTGCGGGCCTTTACCGAAGACCCGGCGGTGGTGCGGGCCGGGACGGTGTACCTGACGATCATCTCGTGGAACTTCGTGGCGTCGGGGATGATCTTCGTGTCGTCCAGCCTGTTCCAGGCGCTCGGCAACACGCTGCCGTCGCTGGCCGCCTCCACGTTCCGGATGGCGATCCTGATCGTGCCGGCGGTCCTCCTTGCCCGCCTCCCGGAGTTCCGGATGACGTGGGTGTGGATGCTGTCCGCGGGCACGGTGTGGGTGCAGCTCGTGCTGAGCCTGCTCCTGCTCCGCCGCGAGTTCGCGCGCCGCTTCGGAGGGGGCGATGTCTCCGTGCCCCTCGCGGCCGCCGGGGCGTAGCGTCCGCCCGGTCCGTAGGGTGACGACGAAGCCTCCTTCCTGGCGCCGGTGCCGGGGAGGAGGCTTCCTGCGTCGATCCGTGACGTCAGCGCGCGGTCTCGCCGGGAGCGGGATCGGCGGCGGCGTAGAGGTTCGCGACGGTGTACAGCCGCCGCTCGTCCGGCGGGCCGGGGGTGAAGACGGGGACCAGGATGCGCCGGTAGCCCGCGCCCTCGAAGTCGTCGAGCTCGGGCCAGGCGGCGGGAAGGGCCGCGGCGGTCAGCACCTGCACCGGGACCGCGGGGCCGCCGGGGCGCGGGATGAACGCCGGGAAGCCGTACGTCGCCGCCCATCCCACGGGATGCAGGTCTCCCTCGATCACCCCTTCCGTCCACGCGCCCCCGAGCGGCGCGACGACGTGGTGGTTGGATCGGCCCGGCGCGAGCGTGCCGTAGACCGCCAGCCTCTCGCTCGTGCGGAAGAGCGCATCGAGCCGCCGTTCGGCCTCGGCGCCCCCATCCCCCGACGGTCCGGGTCCCTCCCCCGCCCCGCGCCCCGCGTTGGCCGCGGCGATGAGGCCCATCACCTCGGCCGGCGGCAGGTCCATCGTCAGCGCCCCGCCGGCTCCACGCGCATGGAGGCCACCACGTCTCCCTCCATGATCCCGTCGACCACCTCGATGCCCTCGACCACCTCGGCAAAGACGGTGTAGTCGCGGACCAGGCGGGGGTTGTCCTTGAGGTTGATGAACCACTGCGCGTCGCCCGTGTCGTGCCCGCGCGTGCTCATCCCCACCGTGCCGCGGGGATGGGCGATGGTCCCGAGCTCGTCGCGCAGGTAGTGCGAATGGCCCACGTACTCGTTGGCGCCCGGCCCGCCGCCCTGGATCACGAAGTCCGGCTCCACGCGGTGCCAGCCGCCGCCGTCGTAGTAGCCGGCGCGCACCAGCCCCAGCACGCGCGCCGCCATGATGGGCGCCACGTCGCCGCGCAGCCGCACCACGAACGACCCTCCGCCGCTCCCGGGAGCCATCGTGACGCGGACGCGCGCCTCCCTGCCCAGCGCGAGCGCCACCGCCTCCGGCGGGAGATCGAAGCTCGGGGGCGGCGGGCGGTCGTCGCTGGCGGGCCGCCCGGCCGCCTCCAGCAGGGCCACGCGGACGTCGCGCTCCGACTCGCTGGCGCGGCGCACCCACCGCTCGAACACGCTGTCCGCCGCCGCACGCAGGCCGCGCGCGGGCGATCCCTTCAGCGCGATGGCGGCGGCGCGAACGGCCTGCGGGGCGTCGCCGCGCAGCGCGGCCAGGTACACGTTGTCGGCGCCGTGCCCCACCAGCTTCGAAAGCGCGTCGATGGCCGCCTCCCGCACGTTGCCGTCCGGGTCGCCCGCGAAGAAGCGCAGGTGGGCGGTGTCGTCCAGCACGGCGAAGGCGCGGGCCGCGTACAGGCGCACGTGCCAGTCCGGATGCATGGCCATGCCCCCGAGCCGCGCCCGCACCCGCTCCGGCGCGATCCGCGCCAGCGCGACCGCCGCGTGGGCGCCCGCATGCCACGACACGCCGCCCGCGGCGCGCCGGCGCGTGTCGCGGGGCAGCTCGTCGACCCACCGGAGCAGCACCCCCACGAAGGCCGAGTCCGCCCCGCACGACGGCTCCGCCACGCCCGCCGCGCGCAGGCGCACGTGCCAGACGCTGTCCGCCAGCGCGGCCCGCAGCGCCCCGCAGTCCGCCTTCCGGTCCGCGAGCGCGCGGTAGCGCAGCCGCCACGCCGGCTCCGGCCACGTCGGGGGGGGCGGGAGCGGGGGGAGCGAGTCGCGCGCGGCGAAGCGCGGGTCGCGGATGCGCCCGCGCGCCCGTTGGGCGAGCACGCGGACCCGTCCG
>DASTLD010000106.1:0-18771 GCA_035715345.1 Longimicrobium sp. | reverse complement strand
GCGCGCTACATAGGCGCTGGCCCCGACGCTACACAACCACGTCGAGCCGGAGGTCGCCAGCACCTCGGCTCTGCTGCTCTGCGTGGGACCTGCAGTAAAAGCTCGGGCGGACGGGGGATCAGCCCACCCCCTCCAGCCCGTACTCGCGGATCTTGCGGGTGAGCGTGTTGCGGTGCACCCCCAGCACGTCCGAGGCGCGCCCCAGGTGCCCGCGCACCAGCCGCAGCACCTCGCGGATGTGCAGCCGCTCCACCTCGTTCAGCGGCAGGTCCGGCGCGTACCCGGCCAGCGGGGCCCCCTCCGCCCCGCCCGGCGCCGCCGCGGCGGCGGGCTGCACCTGCTCCAGCGGCAGGTGGTCCGGCAGCAGCACCGGCCCGTGCGACATCAGCACCGCCCGCTCCAGCACGTTCTTGAGCTCGCGGATGTTGCCCGGCCACGCGTGCCGCCGCAGCACCTCGAACACCCCCCGCGACACGCCCCGCAGCGGCCTCCCGTACCGCGCCGCGTAGCGGGCCACGAAGTGCCGGATCAGCAGCTCCAGGTCTCCCCCGCGCTCCACCAGCCGCGGCAGGTTGAGCGTGACCACCGCCAGCCGGTAGTACAGGTCCTCGCGGAAGGTGCCGTCGGCGATGGCGGCGCGCAGGTCGCGGTTGGTGGCCGCCACCACCCGCACGTCCACGGGGATGCGCCCCTCGCCCCCCACCCGCTCGATCTCCCGCTCCTGCAGGGCGCGCAGGATCTTGGACTGCAGCGCGACGGACATGTCGCCGATCTCGTCCAGGAAGAGCGTGCCGCCGTGCGCGCGCTCGAAGCGGCCGATCTTGCGCGTGATGGCGCCGGTGAAGGCCCCCTTCTCGTGCCCGAACAGCTCGCTCTCCAGCAGGTTCTCGGGGATGGCGGCGCCGTTGATGGCCACGAACGGGCCCGCGCCGCGGGGGCTGTTGCGGTGGATGGCGCGGGCCACCAGCTCCTTGCCGGTGCCGCTCTGCCCCAGCACCAGCACCGTGGCCGGGCTGGAGGCCACGCGGCCGATCATGCGGAACACCTCCAGCATGGCGGGGCTGGCCCCCACCGCGGCGTCCTCGTCCTCCTCGGCCGGCGGCGCGGCGGGCAGCGGCACCACCTCGTCCGCGGCGAAGACCTCGCGCAGCAGCCCGGCCAGCTCGGCCGGCTCCGGCGGCGCGGCCACCAGCCCCAGCACGCCCAGCCGCGACGACTCCACCATGGCCTGCATGGTGGGGCTGGCCATGGCCAGCACGATGGCCCCCGCGGGAAAGCCGCTCTCCACCAGCCGCGCCACCAGCGCCAGGTCCGCCGCGGGCAGGTCCAGCGACAGCAGCAGCGCGTCCCATCCCCCCGCCCGCAGCAGCTCCAGGCCCTCGCCCAGGCCCGCGGCGCCGCGCACGTCGGCGCGGCCCGCCACCGCCTCGCGGGCGGCGGCGAGCGCCTGGGGGGCCGGGTCGATGACCAGCAGGGCGGGCATCGGCAGCAAGGCGAGAGCGGACCGGCGCCGCGGGCTGCGCGCGCCGATCCGCTCAACATGGGGGATTGTGCATTTTGGTGCAACGCTCCCCGCGTCCCCGGGCACCGGTCAGAGTGAACCTGGCTGTGCTTGGGAAACCTCCTGTGATGGGACCTCGACCGGGGAATCCACCGGCGGATCAGTGTGGCAGGGTGCCCGGGGACGGGGGGAGCCCGTCTGGTTCGTGGCCTATCCCGACAGCAGCGACCGCGTCATGGGGCGTACGGCGGCGGCGCGGCGGCACAGGGTAAGCAGCTCCGCGTCGCCCGCCCGCTCCCACTCCGCGGGGACGGGCGAGAGCCTGCGCTTCTCGCCCGGCGACTCGAAGCAGAGCCAGCCGCCGACGAACTCCGCCGGCAGGTGCTGCACCGTCCGCGGGTTGTACTCGCCGTGGTGTCCCGGCAGTACGTTCCACACCCGCCAGGTGGTGCCGTCCGGATCGGTGAACGTGCGCAGCATGGTGCCGCCTCCCTTCCGTGGGCCCGGTCCGCCGCGGCGGGCCGGGCGCTGAAGCCGCCGGCGATCAGGCCGGCTGCCTCCCGGACGGCCGCGGCGCGCGGCCGTCCGGGGAGATCCTTCCTGCGCTCAGCGGCGCACCAGGCGCGTGGCCGCGTAGGCGTCCAGGTACCCCGCCCCCACCTCCCACTCCGCGTAGCCGGCCAGCGGGCGGGCGGTGCGGGTCAGGGCGTACTGCACCCGCGCCGGGGTCAGCTGCCCCTTCGACGCCTCTTCCATGAGCGCGATGACGCCCGACACGTGCGGCGCGGCCATGGAGGTGCCGCCGGCGCAGGTGTAGTACTGGAAGTGCTGGACGCTGACGTTGCAGTCCAGCGCGTCCGCCGGCAGGTCCGTGCTGTTCATCACCAGGCCCAGGCTGGCCCGCGCGGAGACGATGTTCACGCCCGGCGCGGTGATGTCGGGGTGCACCAGCGGGTCGCCGGCAATGCCGCGCGAGGAGAAGCCGGCCAGCAGCGCGCTGCGCCCGTCGTCGCACTGCGCGGCGCCGTTGGTGGGGTCCACCACGCCCATCTTGCAGCCGGCCGCCACGGAGATGACCCACGGCGCCGCGCTGTACGGGTTCAGCGTGTTCTCGCCCGGGCCCTCGTTGCCCGCCGCGAAGACCACGGAGATGCCCGCGTCGTACAGCTTCTTGGTGGCCACGTTGGTGGGGTCCGCCGGGTCGTAGGCGCCCGTGCTGCCCCAGGAGTTGTTGACCACCTGGATGTTGAACTCCTGCTGCTTGTCGAGGATGTAGTCGAAGCCCGCCAGGGTCCAGAAGACGAACAGGACGTCGCCCGCGCCGATGCCGATGATGTTGGCGTCGGGGGCCACGCCCTTGTAGATGCCCGCGCTGCTGCCGCCGCCGCTGCCGGCCGCGATGCCGGCCACGTGCGTGCCGTGCCCCACGCTGGTCTCGCTGTTGGGCACGTTGGCAACGAACAGCTCGCCGCCCGGCGCCGGCTCGGAGGCGTCGAAGGTCACCGCGTCGCGCACGGAGACGGCGTACTTGACGTTGTGCACCGTCTTGGTGGGATACGACAGGCCGGGGTGGTACAGGCCGTCCACGCCGCTGTCCAGGATGGCGATGCCCACGCCCTTGCCGGTGTAGCCCGTGTTCCAGGCCACGTCCGCGCGGATGGCCCGGGTGCTCTCCGCCAGGCTGTAGGTGAGCTGCTTGTTGGAGTAGACGGAGATGACGCCCGGCTCGGCGCTGATGCCGGCGATCTGGGCCGGCGTGGCCAGCGCGAACACCGTGGGCAGGTGCTTGAAGCGGATGATGCCGGCGCCCAGCCGCGTCAGGGCGGTGGCCACGTTGTCGGCGTCCGTCACGCTCTCGTCGAAGGTGACCAGCACCTCCAGCCGGTCCGTGGGCGCGGCCAGGTTGAGCTGCGCGTTGAGCACCGGGTCCAGCGACACGGTGGGCACGATGCCCAGCAGGTGGGCGGGCGTGCCGGCCGCGGGGGCAAGCGGGTGGTCCTGGTCCTGGCATGCCGCGGCAACCAGCACGCACGCGGCGAGAGCGAACAGACGCTTCATCCGATCCTCCTGAAGGGTTTCCGGGGGCACGACGCACGTCGTGTCGGCACCGGGAAGGCAATCAGGGGTCCACGCCCGGCACGCGCCACGCGCCGCGGTGTCTTTTCCCAAAATCACGGCGGAGGACTCGTTCGCGGCAACGGGGAGACCGATCGCCGCGCCGCCCAGTGCAACGTCCTGGGATGCATGATCTTGCGCGCGGCTCCCACCTCTTTCGCGCGTGGATCGCCCGCCGCCGGGGAGCACCGCGCGAAATCGTAGGTTTGCCGGAGGGAGAACCAGGCGGTGGAGACGGTGCGACACGGCGCTCGGGCGGCGGGATTCACTTATTTGGTGCAGATGCTTCCCGCGTTTTGGTGAATCGATGTCACTATTTTAGGGAACGATGCGAAGCCTTCCGGCGCCGGACGGCGGCCCCCGCCCTGAGCCGGGACGGGGCATATGAAATGCGCCCCCCACCGCCCCTCGGCGGTCCCGGTCTCCTTTCATCGCAGGGTTTTCCGATGTCCGAGTCGATGATCCCCTCCGAACCCGGCGGCGCGGCGGACGGCGTGCTCGCGCACCTGCACGCGGCGGAGCGCGGGCACCGCGCGCAGGAGGCGCGGCTGCACCAGGCGCTGGGCGAGCTGGCGCAGGCCCACGACGCGCGCCGCCGGCTGGAGGCCGAGCTGGAGCGGGAGCGCCGCGCCGCCGCGGAGGCGCGCGAGGCCGCGGAGGCGCAGTGGCGGACCGTGCGCGAGATCCACCGCTCGCTCTTCGGCGGCGACGTGCACCGGCTGGTGCTGCAGGCGTCGCTGGCCATCTCCGGCGGCACGCGGGGAATGTACCTGGCGGAAGGGCGCAGCGGGCGGCCCCGGGTGCGCGCCGCCATCGGCTTCGACGCGCCGCGCGGGGCGGAGCCGTCGCCGTTCATCGCCGCGCTGGCCGCGCGCGTGCTGGCGGAGAACGACTCCGTGGTGTGCAACGACCTGGGCGACATCGACGCGCTGCCGCGGCCCGACGAGCGGGTGGACCGCTTCCGCAACCTGGTGGCGGCGCCGGTGGTTCTGGCGTCCACGCCGGGCGGCGTGGTGGTGGTGGCGGACAAGGAGTCCGGCGATTTCGTGGAGAGCGACGTGGAGTCGCTGCTGAGCGTGGGAGACCAGGCGGGCGTGGCGCTGCGCAACGCGGACCTCAAGCGCGAGCTGCAGAGCGCGTACGTCTCCACCATCACCATGTTGGCGGACGCGGTGGAGGCCAAGGACCCCTACACGCACGGCCACTGCGAGATGGCGTCGCGGTACGCGCGGCTGGTGGCGGAGCGGCTGGAGCTGGCGGACTACGACAGCGCGCTGGTGTGCTACGCCGCGCTCCTGCACGACGTGGGCAAGATCGGCGTGAGCGACGGCGTGCTGCACAAGCCCGGGCCGCTGCTGCCGGAGGAGATGGAGCTGATGCGCGCGCACGTGCGCGTGGGGCACGACCTGCTGTGCACCATCCCCGCGCTGCGCGCCGTGGCGGACGTGGTGCTGCACCACCACGAGTGGTACGACGGGGCGGGGTATCCGGACGGGCTGCGCGGCGAGCAGATCCCCATGCCCGCGCGCATCGTGGCCGCGGTGGACGCGTACTGCGCCATGGTCACGCGCCGCAGCTACAAGGAGGCGTACACGCGCGAGCACGCCCGCGCGGAGCTGCTGCGCTGCGCGGGCACCCAGTTCGACCCGGACGTGGTGCAGGCCCTCCTGGCCGTGCTGGACGACCCGGAGAGCCTGGATAGGGACGACGACGACTGGGCGGAGTGCGGCATGCCGCCGGACTTCCTGGCCCTGGCGGCGCAGGCGGACTAGCGCGCCCGGCCCCGCGCTTCCTTGGCCTCGTACAGGCGGCGGTCCGCCTCGCGGATCAGGTGCTCGGGGCTCTCGTGCTCAGCCCGGTGGACGGCGATGCCGGCGCTGAACTCCACCCGGCCCGCCAGCCGCTGCCGCACGCGCTCCTCCAGCGCCCGGGCCCCGGCGGCCTCGCCGCGGGGCAGGATCACCAGGAACTCGTCGCCGCCGTAGCGCACCACCAGGTCCGCGCCGCGCGCCTCCGCCCGCAGCGCGTCCGCCACCTCGCACAGCAGCCGGTCGCCGGCGTGGTGGCCTTCGCAGTCGTTGACGCACTTGAAGCGGTCCAGGTCCATCACCATCACCGCCAGCGGGTCTCCGCGGCGGGCGGCGGCCCAGGCGTGCTGCAGCACCACCTCCATGTGGCGGCGGTTGCCCAGCCCGGTCAGCGGGTCCGTGAGCGACAGGCTGCGCACGCTCTCGATCAGGCGCACGCGCCGCAGCGCCATCTCCGCCTGCAGGGCCAGCGCGCGCAGCACGTCCCAGTCCTCCGGCTCGAAGATGCGCTCGTCGCGCCGCTCGGTCAGCACCAGCACCGCCTCGTCGCCCACGGGCACGTGGGCGACGAGGGCGGTGGCCGGGTCGCCGAAGAGCGGCGCCGCGAAGGCCGCGGGGCCGCCGGCGCGGGCGTCCTCGCACAGCAGCAGGCCGGGGCGCGCCAGGCGCTCGTCCCACAGCAGCGCGGCGCGGTGCCCCTCGCCGCCGCCGGGCGCGCGCAGCATGCCGCGGCGCCCGTCGCGCACCAGCGGCAGCGCGGTGTGGCCGCCCACGATGCGCAGCGCGTGCTCCGCCAGGGCGTGGAAGACGCCTTCCTGGCCCTCGGCGGCGTTGAGCGCCTCGAAGTAGTCGATGAGCTGGTCCGGCAGCCGCTGGCGCTTTTCCGCGCGCAGGCGCTCCTGCAGCGCGACCGCGGCGCCGGTGGCCGCGCGCGCCAGCAGGTCCTCGTGGTCCGCGCCGGTGGGCAGCGTGGCGGTGACCGCGCCCGCCACCAGCACGCCCTGCCCCTCCGCGCCGTCCAGCAGCAGCACCACGTCGTCACCGCAGGCGCAGCTGTCGCCGTCCCGGGCCTGGATGGCCTCGCGCCACGGCTCGCGGCGCCGCGCCTGCCGCCGCTGCGTCAGCTCCGCACCGGAGATCCACCCCGTGGGCGTGGCGGTCACCAGCCGCAGCCGCCGGTCTTCCCTGCGCCGTATTCGCATCGTGATCCCACCCATAGAAAAAGGCGGAGAGAATTCCGTATACCGGACCGCTTCCTCCGCCGCGTATCTTCTCACCCCAAAACCACTTACGACAATCTACAAGTGTTTCCTTCCGGGGTCAATCGCTGTCCACGCCACAGGACGGGGGGGCGGGACGGGCGGGCGCCGGCGCCGGACCGTCCGCGGGCGCTCACGGCTCCCGCGCCGGCAGGCGGACGATGAAGGTGGAGCCGGCGCCCACCCGGCTCTCGATCTCCAGCTCTCCCCCCATCCGCTGCACCAGCGCGTGCGAGATGGCCAGCCCCAGGCCCACGCCCGGGGTCCCGGCCGTGCCCTCGCTGCGGTAGTACGGCTCCAGGATGGCCGCGCGCTCCGCTTCCGGGATGCCGGGCCCCGTGTCCGCCACGCGCACCTCGCCCCAGGCCCCGCGCGCCGCGGTGGACACGGTGACGGCGCCGTCCTGGGGGGTGAACTTGACGGCGTTGCCGACCAGGTTGACCAGCACCTGCCGCAGGTGGGCGTGGTCCGCCGTGACCACCACGTCCGCCACCGGGCCCAGCCGCAGCGCCTGCAGCCGGGCCGCCGCCGCGGGCACCAGCAGGTGCACCGCCTCGCGCGCCACGTCCGCCAGGCGCACCGGCCCGGCCTCCACCCGCAGCACCCCGGCGTCCAGCCGGGCCATGTCCATCACGTTGTCCAGCAGCGAGAGCAGGTGCCGCCCGCTCATGCGCACCCGGCCCAGCGTCTCGCGCTGGCGGTCGTTGACGGGCCCGTACACCTCGTCCGCCAGGTTGGCGCAGTACCCCTCGATGGCGCCCAGCGGGGTGCGGATGTCGTGGGCCAGGGTGGCCAGCGCGCGGTCCTTGGCCGTGGTGGCGCCCTCCACGGCGCGCAGCCGCTCCTCCATCTCCAGGCGCACCTCGCCGCCCAGGCGCGCGTTCTCCAGCGCGACGGCCGCCTGGTCCGCCAGCGCGGAGAGCAGCGCCTCTTCCGCGGGGCTGGGCGGGTGCCGCGTGGCCACCGCCACCACCCCGGTCACCGCGCCGCCCACCACCAGCGGCACGGCGGCGTAGCAGTCCGCGGCCACGGCCAGCAGCCCCTGCAGCCGCTCGTCCAGCTCGCCGGCCAGGGGCTCCCGGAAGCGGTCCACCCGCTCGTCGCCGACGCCGTGCGCCGCCCGCACGTGCAGCAGCCCGTCCGCGTCCGCCAGCAGGAGCACGGCGGCCGGCGCGTCCAGCAGCTCCGCCCCGCGCTCCACCGCCAGCCGCGTCACCTGCTCCAGCGAGGTGGTGTAGGTCAGCGCGCGGCTGACCTCCGTGAGCCGGCGGAGCTGCGCGAACCCGGGAAGCCCGGTCTCCGGGCCCGCGGGCCCGCGCGTCACAGCACGCGCAGCCCGGCCGCGGTGATCTCCACGCCGCGGACGGTGGTGTCGTGGGCGCTGCCGCGCGTCTTGAGCACGCGCAGCTTGCGGCGCGTCTGGTCCTCGCCCTCCACGGTCAGCAGCAGCACGTTGTCCGAGAGGTAGCTCATCGCGTTCTGCATGTCGTTGCCGGCGATGGCGTTGCCCATGGTCTCGAAGTTCAGCACGCTGGTGATGGTGCTGACCGCGAAGTGCTGCACCAGCGCGTACATGTAGTCGTGCAGCCGCTGCGGGTCCGTGGCGGCGCTGGCCAGGTCGCCCAGCGCGTCGATGACCAGCCGCCGCACGCCGCCCTGCTGGATGCGGCGGAACATGTCCACGATGATGCTGTCGATCTGCAGCTCCACCGGCGACGCGTACACCAGGTCCAGCCCGTTGGCCTGCGCCTCTTCCAGGTCCACCCCCAGCGCGCGGATGGTGCGCATGAGCTGCGTGGGGTTCTCCTGGAAGTTCATGTACAGGCTGGGCTCGCCGCAGCGCGCCCCCTCCAGCGCGAACTGCAGGCCGATCGTGGTCTTGCCCGCGCCCGACGGGCCGGCCAGCAGCGTGGTGGTGCCGCGCCACAGGCCGCCGTCCAGCATCGCGTCCAGCCCCTTGACGCCCGTGGAGATGCGCTCGCTGGCCGGCTCGTACCCCTCCGGCATGCGCGGGCTGACCAGCCGGGGGTAGATGACCAGCCCCGCGTCGCTGATGCGGAAGGCGTGCGCGCCCTCCAGGTAGCGGCTGCCGCGCAGCTTGTAGACGCGGAAGTAGCGCTCGTCGCGGTTGCCCAGGCGGCGCCGCGACAGCTCCACGATCCCGTCCGCGACGGCGAACTCCGGGTAGCGCAGGATGTCGTCCTCCGTGTACTCGCCCAGCAGGAACGCGGTGGTGCCGTACGCGGTCAGCAGCGCGGTCATCTCGTAGACCATGCGGCGGCGCTCCGCGGCGGAGGGCGCCAGGTCGTGCACGGCCTTGAACGAGTCGATGACGATGACCTTGGGCGACAGCGTCTTGATGGCGTCCGTCAGCAGGGGGATCAGCGCGCCGGCCCCGTCCCGCGCCAGCTGCGGCCCCACGTCCTCGTAGATCACCTGCGTCCCCAGCTTCATCTCGTCGAAGAAGCGGAAGCCCTGCAGGTAGCGGACGATCTTGGCCAGCGGCTCCGACAGCGTGGTGAAGTAGAGGATGGGCCGGTCCTCGGCCGCGTTGTGGAAGATGAGCTGCTCGGCGAAGATGGTCTTTCCCGAGCCGGGGTGGCCCATGATGATGTTGATGGAGTTGGCCGGGAACCCGCCGCCCAGGATGTAGTCCGCCTCGGCGTTGCCCACGCTCATCCGCTCCGTCGCGTCGCCGGGCTCGTCGCGGGTGTCGGTGCGGCGGTCCGCGGTCAGGGTGTTCTGCATTGTTCCTCCACGGTTGGCTGCGGCGCGACCAGCTCCTGGACCGCAGCCACGAAAGTCGATTCCACGAGAGGCTTGCGCAGGAACGCACTGGCTCCCGCCTCGCCGGCGCGTGCCGCCGCCGCGAGGATGCTGAACACGATGACCGGGACGTCCCGGGTGGAGGGCTCCTCGCGCAGCCGGCGGCAGAGCGCCAGCCCGTCGAGCCGGGGGATGAGGATCTCGGTGACCACCAGGGCGGGCCGGCGCTCCAGGGCGCGGTCGAGCGCCGCCTGGCCGTCGTCGGCGAACTCCACGCCGAAGCCCGCCCCGCCCAGGAAGTGCTGCTGCAGCGCGCGTACGTTCTGGTCGCGTTCGGCGATCAGGATCAGGTGGCCGTCCGGCGCATCCCGCATCCCGCCTCCTCTCCGTCAGGGCCCGCGCGGCCGGGCACCGGCCCCGGGCGCGCGGCCGTTGTCGCGGCAGATACCGGGCCGTGGGCGCGCGGAGCCCCCGCCGGCCGGGCGCGGGCGCGGCGGGCGGAGCTCGTTCGAGGGTTCGCCGGGGGGGAGGTTCGGACGGGCGGGGAAGCTCGCAGTGGGGCCTGCTTTCCGGTGCGGAGGAGCGGTCTGCCGGCGCCGGCGCCATCCTCCGTGGCAGGCGCGGGAGCGGTGCGGACGCGCACCGTCCCGCCGGAGCTGTCCTCCCGTACCCGCCCCGCGCCACTTCGTTCGGCCGCCGCGGGGCGGGGGGCGCCGGAGATCTACGGGGCGGGACGCCCCAGCAGCGCGATCAACCCGTCCGCCAGGGTGCCGCGCCAGTTCTGCGCGTGGTGGCCGCCGTGGAACTCGCGGTAGTCCACCTCGTAGCCCTTGAGCCGCAGCACGTCGCGCAGGTGGCGGTTGGCGGGCAGCAGGTACGCCTCGAACCAGCCGGCCTCCAGGGAGAAGCGCACCGGCACCCGCGGCGCCTCCATCACCCGGGTGATGAACCAGCCGGTCTCGTCCACGATGCGGCGCGGGCCGGCGGGCCAGCCGGGCGGGATCCAGAACGCCCCCGACTGCGACAGCACGTTGCCGAACACCTCCGGCCGCGTGAGCCCCGCGAAGGCCGCCGCCAGCCCGCCCAGGCTGGCGCCGCCGATCACCGTGCGCGCCGGGTCCGCCGTGGCGCCCGTCCGCCGCCGCACCGCGGGCAGCAGCTCGTCCGCCACGAAGCGGGTGAACGCCTCGGAGCCGTTCAGCTCGCCCGCGCGGTCGCGGGCGTGGACCAGCACCGCCACCACGGGCGGGATGCGCCCCTCCGCCACCAGGTTGTCCAGGATGGTGGCGGTGGGGATGGGCGCCGACGCCGGGCTGCCGCCGTACATCTGCCCATCGAACAGCACCAGCAGGGGATACGGCCCCTTCGCGGGGTCGTGCCCCGGCGGCGTGTAGACGGCGTACGCGCGCGTCTGCCCCAGCACCGCGCTGGCGAGGCTGTCGCGCGCCAGCGTCCCGCGCGGCACACCCGGCCGCGCGGCGACGTACGGCTGCGGCGGCGCGTGCGGCAGCGCCAGCACGGAGGGCGGGTTGCGCGGGTCCGGCTCCGCGCGGACGTACCACACCTCGCGCTCGCCCTCCTCCGCCGCGAAACGCTCGCTGTCCCACAGGTCGAACTCGTAGTTCAGGCGGCTGTCGGCGGGCAGGCGCTGCGTGTTGTACCACACGTCCGTCCCCGGCAGCGGCAGCAGCGTCCTGAAGGCGCGGTCGGGAAAGCTGCCCAGCAGGGCCACCGTGCGCGTGCCCGGCCGCCCGCGCCACAGGAAGGTGACCAGCCGGTGCGCGGCGTCGCCGGGGATCTCCTCCACCAGCGGACCCCCCGCATCGCTCCAGAACGAGTCCACCGCCGCCGCGCCGCCCGCGGCCACGCGCTGCAGCAGCGCGCGCAGGCGGGGGCTCTGCACCACGGCCACGTCGCCCACCAGCCGCGGGCGCACCTCCTCGCGCCGCTCCAGCAGCCACCCCGCGGCGGTGCGGCGCCAGGTGTCGCGGTGGTTCTCCTCCACCACCATCGCGCTCTCCTCGCCGTTGTCCTCGCGGTACGCGGTGAGCGCCACCACGCGCGCCGTGGCGTGCACGCGGTCTCCCTCGCCACGTACGTCCGCGATCTCGAAGCGCGGCGCCGCGGCCAGGCGCCGGACGGTGGAATCCGCCCGGAAGCGCTCCTCCTGCTCCGCGCGGCCGAGCTGCCGGCCGCCGCGCACCCAGGCGTACTCCGGCGCCAGCATCCGCATGGCCCCCGCCACGTCGCCGCGGCCCCAGCGGGCGTAGAGCTCCGCGTAGGCGCTGTCGAGCGATGCGGTCTGCGCGCGCAGCGGGGCGGCGGCCACCAGGGCGGCCGCGAGGACGAGGGTGTACCGGAGCATGTGCGGGGTCCGACAACGGGTGAGCGGGGGAGCGGGGAACGCGACGTACGATGCCCGTGGCGGCGTTCGCGTTTGAATCGCGCGACGCGGGCCGAAACCCCGGCGCGCCGTGAAGGCGTCCCGCCCACCACACTGGACGCGCCAACGCGGAAAGCAGCGGCCCCGCCGCTCGGGGAGGGCGGCGGGGCCGTGCAGCGGCGGAAAACAGAGCCGGCCCCCCCGTTTCCGGTGGGGCCGGTCTGCCCGCCAAGGATTGCCCCGGGCGGGGGAGGGATTCGAACCCTCTCGTACGGTTCTCCGTGCTTCGTGGCTGCTGAGGTTGGGCTTTCGGGCGACCGTCGGACTTTCAAAGACGTGCGACCTGGGCTTTCCCCTCACTGACCCTGGCTCCGGATCCCCGTACTTTGTACCGTCCGGTGCTGCTCCCATGGTAGTCGCGGACGCGGGCGGGGTCAAGCACCGCGTTCAGCCCACCAGCCGGTTCAAGGTTTGCTGAACCTGCTGCTTCCAGGGGCCTTCGACGAACACCACCTCCTGCCCATCCCACGCCACGATGTCCACCCCCACGTTGTACCCCGCCCAGTACAGCGGCTCGTCGGACACCGGGTTCAGCGCGTTGAAGTAGATGCCCAGGCCGGTGCTCTCCATGCGGTTCTCGCGCAGGGTGACCATGGGCCCGTACCAGCCGTGCAGGCGAATGCCGGCATGGTCGTCCACGTCGAGGTCCGCGGTGGAGGCGATGCGGTTCTCGTCCACCATGACCTGGTAGGCGTTGCCGACGAAGATGCCGTGCGCCGTGGCGGGCTGCCCGTGGCGCGCCCGCACGGAGATGGTGTTGCCGGACACCTCCACGTTGTCGGCGGCGTCCACCTGGCCGCGCGGCCCCGCGTGGCTCAGGCCCACGTGCACCCCCTGCACCACGTCGTCCAGCGTGTTGCGCCGCACCCGCACGTCGCCGGCGATGGTGCCGCCCACCACGATGCCCTGCGCGGCGATGTTCTCCAGCCGCGCCACCCACCGGCTGACCGCGCGGGTGGCGGTTGCCGCCTGGCCCGTCCGGACCCGCGAGATCATGGCGAGCTGGTCCCGCAGCCCCGCGGGCCCGTCCGGCGCCGCCAGCCGCTGGTGGATGCGGCGCCACCCCAGCGAGCGGCTGACCCCCCCCGGCTCCGCGAGCAGCTCGTGCAGGATCCCGCCCAGGCCGCGGAGATAGTCCGCGCTCTCCAGCCAGGCGGGGAGGGCGAACGGGGCGCCATAGGCGCGGACCACGTTGTCGTCCACCGCGGCGCGGCCGGGGTTCACCAGCAGGACCCCCACCTGGCGGTCGCCGACCAGCAGCGTGCAGCCCCGCACCACCACCTCGCCGGCGGGACGCCGCCCGTCCGGCGGCGGCTCGCGGGTGGCCAGCAGGCACGAGGCGGTGCGCGAGGGGCCGGGCCGGCAGACCAGCATGCAGTCCTCCACGGTGACGCTGCGGCACTCGCGGAAGGTGAGCGCGCCGTTGCGCCCGGACTGCGCCGGGCCGTCGCCGTGGATCCCGGCCTCCACGGCCAGGCCGCGCACGATGACGGTGTCCACGCCCACGAACTCGATGGCGCGCTCGTGCTTCTCGCACTGGATGACGGAGAGCGGGCCGGCCCCGGAGAACACCATCGTCGTGCCGGGCACCACCAGCGGCTCGGCCAGCGTGTACGTGCCCGGCCGGAAGCAGACGTGCGCCTCCCCCGTCCCCGCCAGGTGCGCGCGGAGCCGCGCCTCCCAGTCGCCCTCGGGCGAGACGGTGAACCCGCTGCACCCGCCGCCGGGCCGCACGCACAGCTTGTCCAGCGCTTCGCGGACCGTGGTGGCGCCCGCGAGCGCCGCGCAGTCGGCGGGCGGGGTGTAGGCCACCTCCGCCGCCATGCTCACGGTGGCGCCGAACACGGTGGCCGCCGGCTCGGCGGCCGGTCCCGCCACCGACCGCAGGGTGGCGCGCACCTCCTGGTAGGGCACCTGCGCCCCCCCGAGCCTCCACCGGACGGCGGCGATGCCGTTCGCGTCGGTGGGCACCAGCACCGTCGCGGCCGGCCCGGTCGTGCCGGCGGTGAGGGTGCCGCCCCCGGAGACGACGTCGAAGCGGACCGCGGCCGGGCGCTTGGCCACGGGCCCGCAGGTGCCCGTCACCAGCACCCGCAGCGTGGCCGGCAGCTCGGCGCCGGGCATGGCCTCCTGGCCGTGGCCGCCCACCGGGTACAGGCGCACCAGGTCCACCACGCGGTCCAGGGCGTCCTGCACGGTCTTGCGCCCCGCCAGCGTGCCGCAGTCGCGCGGGTGGTACGCCACCTGGCCGGCCACGCTCAGGCTGGCGTTGAAGAGCACGGTGTTGTGCACCGGCAGCCACCCCCCGGCCACCGGCTCCAGCAGCCGCGCGGAGACGCGCTGGTGCTGCGCGGTGCCGCCCAGCTTCCACCAGCACGCGGCCAGCCCGTCGCCGCCCACGTCCACGTCCACCGGACCCGCCGCGAAGGCGCCGCCCGGCTGGCGGTCCAGCCCGCCGCCGCCGTCCAGCACTTGGAAGCGCACCCTGCGGCCGGGGTGGCAGTGCCCGTTGCCCACGCCCACCACCAGCGGCAGGCCCAGCAGCGGGCGGAACTGCGGGTCCAGCGGGTCCGGCGGGGCCTCCTGGCCGGCGCCGCTCACGTAGGCCAGCGCGTTGAGCTCCGTGGCGGGGGCAAACAGGCAGCGGCAATCCACCACCTGCGTGACCTGCCCCCCCTCCACCCGCACCCCGGCCAGGCGGCAGTGGTGGTGCTCGATGCCCAGCGGCCGCCGGGCGGCGGGCACCCCCGGCGCCTCGTCCGGCCACTCCACCCCGCCGCCCTCGCCGCCGGCGGTGGCGGTGCGCGCGGGGACCAGCCAGTACTCCCCCGTGCGGTAGGTGCCGGGCTCGAAGCGCACCTCCACGCCGTCCTCCAGCGCGGCGTAGGCCCCGGCCGGGCCCGGGCGCAGGGCGCCGATCCCGTCCCAGCGGCGCAGCCGCGGGGTGCGCCCGGGCGCCAGCCACTGCGGGGCGGCCAGCGGCGCGGCGGGGGTGCGCAGGGTCAGCAGGCGGGCGGCGGTGTCGCGCGACTCCACCTGCAGCAGCTGCCCCGGCCGGCCGTTCAGCTCCGCCAGGTCGTCGTACAGCTCCACCCAGTGGCCGGGGTCGAAGTCCAGCACGTCGTCGCGGCCCAGGCTCTCCAGCGTGACCTCGGCGCCGTCCAGCGCCATCACCCTGGCCACCACGGTGCCGTTGTCGCGCGACCACTTCCACAGGGGCCCCACGGCCCGCAGCCGGGGCTGCTCCGCCGCGACGTCCATGGCCGGGAAGGCGCCGGAGAGGGTCAGGGTGAAGGGGCCGCTCCCCGCGGAGGCCGCCACCTGCGCCACCACGCCCGCCATGGGGTCCGACCCCGGCCCCGTGGCGGCCAGCTCCACCCATCCCCCCACCGGCCACGCGCCGCCCGCGACGACCACGGTGCGCGCCTGCGGGTCCAGGGCGGTGACCGGGGCGTCGCCGGGCGCGAAGGCGGCCGGGTCGCCGCCGGCGTGCACCTCCACGCGGTAGTGCTGGTTCTCCATCCCCTGGTAGCCGGCCCCGCCGGGGAGCACGCAGGGGCCGGCGTCCGGGCCCTGCGGCCGGGCGCGGGCACGCAGGCGGCCGGTGGTGGGGCGCACCGCGGCGGCGTACTCCGCCGGCTCCGCGCACCCCTCGAGCGCGGCGTTGCCCAGCGGGAGCGAGCGGACCTGCCAGACGGTGCGGGTGCGGGTGGCGGTGTCGGGGCCGCCCAGCGCCACCTCGCGGATGGCGGGCGCCTCCAGCGCGGTCAGGTGGCGCTCCCACACGTCCAGGTACAGCAGGTGGCTGCCGTCCGGCAGCCCGTGCCCGGCGGCCTGCCCGGCGGGGCGCGGCAGGTCCGGCTGGCGCCCCAGCGGCACCGGGCGGTCGCACGCGCAGAGGATGCCGTCCACGTAGTAGCGGCCGGGGAGCAGCACCAGGTCCGGCACCGTGGGGTCCAGGCCCGGATACAGGGCTCCCAGCTCCGCCAGCAGCGCCGCGTCCGCCCCGCGCAGCGGCACCACGCGGAAGGCGGCGTCGTGCAGGGGCCCGCCGCAGCGGCCCACCGCGTCGCGCGTCTCCGTCTCCACCCGGTGGCGCGCGATGTCGGCCTGCTCGTTCCAGTCGGCGTCGAGCTGGACGCGGCCCTGCTGCATGCGCACGCCGCTGAAGTGCCGCGCGGCGTCGAAGGTGTGGCGGGTGGTGTCGCCCTTCATGGAGCCCTCCGGGAGGGGAGCCGGGCGCGCGCGGCGCCCGGTGCGGATGAACGGGAGCGGAAAGGATCAGGGGATCATGAAGACGCCGGCGTCCAGGCCGAAGCGCAGGTACTCCTCCACCCGGGCGCGCAGGTGGGCCTCGCGCCGGGACAGGTGCAGCAGGTGAAACGCGCCCATCTCGTCCTCGTCGTCGGCGCCGCGGCGCACGGCGTCGGCGGCGTCCGCGGGGAGCAGGGCGTAGGCGGGGTCGCCGTAGCGGGTGGAGAGGGGCGCCGGCCGCACCCGCGGGTCGTCCTCCACCCGGCGCGGCACGCACTGGAAGCGGCGGGGCGTGCGGGAGCCCGGGGGCACGTAGCTGAAGCGCACGCACCCCTCCTGCACCCGCCGCGCGTGCACGGGCGGCCCGCCCGCCGCGCCGGGCCGGGCCAGGAACAGGGTGTTGGAGGCCAGCTCCAGCCGCCCCGCGCGCACCCGGCCGAGCACGGTGGCGTTCTCCACCGTGAGCGGCGCGCCCCACCGCGGCGGCGGCCCGCCGAAGGCGTGGTTCACCGCCGATCCCGCGTCCACGACGCTGTCGCGGATGGCCACCCGCGCGTCCGGCCCGGCCATGACCGGTCCCAGGACGGAGCGCTCCACCTCCACGCGGGTGCCCTCGGTGACGACCAGCAGCGAGGGCGCGCCGGGCAGCGCGGGCGCGCGGTCCGGGCCCAGGCGCCAGCCGGGCACCAGCGTGCAGTGGCGGATGCGCAGGCCGCCCAGGGCGGGGCCGCCCGCCACCGGCTTCCAGGCCAGCACGGGCTGGCCCACCACCAGCAGCCCGTCCAGGGTCACCGCGCCCTCCGGCCGGCCGCTCAGGGACACGGGGCCGGCGGGGAGCAGGGTGGGCCGCACGCCGTCCGCGGCGCGGAGGGTGACCTGGCGGTCGTCCACGTCCAGCGCCAGCGGCTCCGCGTAGCGCTCGCCGTCCGCGATCTCCAGCACCCCGCCGCGCCGCCCCGCGGGGTCCGCGTCGATGGCGGCCAGCAGCGCGGCCAGCCCCGCGGCCAGGGTGGCAAAGGCGCCGCCCGCGCCGTCGCGCCGCACGCGCACCAGCGGCCCCGGCACCTCCGCCGCCCAGCCGCGGCCGTACTCGCCGCCGCCCAGGTCCGCGCCGAAGCCGTAGTGGAAGGTGGCCCGCGGCGGGCGCGCCTGCGCGGCGTCGAAGCACATGCGCCCCAGCACGGGGTCGATGGACAGGCGGCACCCGGGCGGCGGCCCGCGCCAGGCGGAGAGGTCGCACACCGCCACCTCGTCCGGCTCCACGGCGGTCCAGGCGGCGCCGTCCCAGCGCTCCACGTGGATGCCGGCGTCGGGCCCGTACTCGTCCGCGGGGGCGGCGTGCATGGCGCGGCGGCGGATGGGGGCGGGGACGTTGGCCGGGCCCGCCAGCGCGGCGGGGTCCTCCTCCGTCACCGGGGGATGGAAGAGCGGCGCGTCGCAGCCCAGCGGGGAAAAGCGGAAGCGGCGCGCCGGGTCCGACGCGTCCGGCACCGCCGGCGAGAGGGTCTGCCGGTACGCCCGCAGCCGCCAGAGGAAGAGGCCCAGGTGGGGAAGGTTGTACCTTCCCCGCCCGCCGCGGATGCGGCGCACGTCCACGTTGTGCGCCAGGTCCGCCGCCGCGCCGTCGCGCCGCTCGAACGGGGTGCCCAGCTCCTCCAGCCGGGCCGCGCCGCGCAGGGACAGCCAGGCCTGGTTGGCGGGGCGCGGGTGGTTCAGGTGCTGGGTGGCCGCCAGCAGCTCGAAGAACTCCACCGCCCGCGCGGGCAGCCCGGTCACGTCCCTGGCGATGCGCTCCAGCACGTGCGCGGTGCCCTTGCCGCGGCGCCAGGCCAGGGTGTTGGCCACCTCCGCGCGGCTGGCCAGCGGCGCGGGGGGCAGCCCGGCCACGCCCAGCAGGTCGCCCAGGTAGGGGAGCACCCAGGGGGCCGCCGTCTCCACGAACTGGTCGTCGTAGAGCTGCGCCAGGCTCTCCTCCAGCACCGCGGTCTGCCCCGCCAGCACCTCCACCAGGGCCCGCAGGGCGCCGCGCCCCTCCGCCTGGTCGCGGATGCGGTAGACGGCGGGGAGCAGCGCGTACAGCCGCTCGGCGTCGTAGACGGTCATGGCGCCACCCGCAGGTCGCCGGGGCGCAGGTCGACGACCAGCAGCTCGGCGGCCGGCGAGGCCGCCGCGTCCTGGCCGGGCAGGGGCACGTCCGCGGGGAGCCAGTCGCGCAGCGTGGCCGGCTCGCCCTCGCGGTACAGCAGGTCCACGTCCACCCAGGCCACGCCGGGCGCGCCCTGCAGCGCCGCCGTCACCGCGGAGAGCGAGACCCGCTCGCCGAACCCCACCGCCCCGAAGCCGAAGCGCGCGCGCAACGCCGCCTCCGCGTCGCGCAGCACGGCGGCCGGGGCGCGGTCCGGCTCCGCGTACAGGGTGGCGGCCACGCGGAAGGCGCGGCGGCGGTAGGAGCGCACCCGCAGCGGCACGTGCGGGTCGCCGGCGGCCGCGGCGGCCGCGGCCAGGCGCGCCGTGTCCGCCACGCCGGCGCCATCGGTCCCGGCCACGGTCAGCACCACGCCGCGCCGGCCGCCGTCGCCGCTCCACGCCGCGTGCGCCAGCGCGATGCCGGCAAAGCCGCGGGCA
>DASTLD010000105.1:0-5269 GCA_035715345.1 Longimicrobium sp. | reverse complement strand
GGGCGATGGTCGCCTCCCGGCGGGCGCGCAGCCCCGCGGGCGTCAGCGATGAGTCGCTCATCTCTACCTCGCCATCGCCGCCCGCGCGGCGTCCCGCGTCCGCTCCGCCGGGAGCACGAGCCGGAAGAGGCTTCCCTCGCCCAGCGTCGACTCCACCTCGATCCGGCCGTGCAGCAGCGCCGCCAGCCGCTGGCAGATGGCCAGGCCGAGCCCGGTCCCGCCGTGCTCCAGCGTGCCCACCTGCACGAAGTCCTCGAAGATGCGCGGCAGCTCCTCGCTCGCGATGCCGACCCCCTGGTCCTCCACCTCGATCGCCACCTCCCCGCCCGCCGCGCGGCAGCGCAGCACGATGGGGCGGCCGCGCCCGAACTTGGCGGCGTTCGAGGCCAGGTTGAGCAGGATCTGCCGCAGCCGCTGCGGGTCCGTGCGCAGCACCGGCAGCTCCTCGGCGATCTCCACCCGGACGTCCGAGCCGAAGCGCCGCGCCAGCGGGAGCACACCGCGGAGACCACCGTCTCCGTGGTCTCGCTGCCGTCCGACGAGATGAAGGGGCGCATCATCGGGCGCGAGGGGCGCAACATCCGCGCGTTCGAGCAGGCCACCGGCATCGACGTCATCATCGACGACACGCCCGAGGCCGTGGTGCTCTCCGGCTTCGACCCCATCCGCCGCGAGACGGCCCGCATCGCCCTGGAGCGGCTGGTCAGCGACGGACGCATCCACCCGGGCCGCATCGACGACGTCGTCGCCAAGGCGCGCAAGGACGTGGAGAACGGGATGCGCGAGGCGGCCGAGGAGATCATGTACGAGCTCGGCATCCACGGCGTGCACCCGGAGGTCGTCAAGGTGCTGGGGCGCCTGAAGTTCCGCACCTCGTACGGGCAGAGCCAGCTCCAGCACGCCAAGGAGGTCGCCATCCTGGCCGGCAACATGGCGGCGGAGATGGGCTTCGACGCCACCATGGCCAAGCGCATGGGCCTGCTGCACGACGTGGGCAAGGGGATGACCCACGAGCACGAGGGCACGCACGTGGAGCTGGGCTACCAGCTTTGCAAGAAGTACAACGAGCCCCCGCAGGTGCTGAACGCCATCAAGGCGCACCACGACGAGGAGCCGCACCTGTTCCCCGAGAGCTTCCTGGTGACGGCGGCGGACGCCATCAGCGGGTCGCGCCCGGGCGCGCGGCGCGAGATGTTCGAGACCTACGTCAAGCGCCTGGAGAAGCTGGAGGAGATCGCCACCTCGTTCCCCGGCGTGGAGCGCTGCTTCGCCATCCAGGCGGGCCGCGAGCTGCGGGTGCTGGTGCAGCCGGAGCAGGTGAGCGACGAGGAGATGGCGCGCCTGAGCGAGGAGACCGCGCGCCGCATCGAGGCGGAGCTGCAGTACCCCGGACAGATCAAGGTCGTGGTCATCCGCGAGACCCGCGCGGTGGATTTCGCGCGCTGAACGGCAACTGCGGGATAATCACGCAGAGGAAAACAGAGAGGAAAACCGAGAGCCGCGGAGGAACTGAAACGTTTCCTCCGCGGCTCTCGTTCTCACCTCCCACTGTGTCAAAGGGCGCCTTCGGCAATCGAGGAATTCGAGCATGCGCAGGATCGTCGGGTGGTTCGCCGCGGCGTGCGTCGTCCTGGGGACCGTCTGGCTGGAAGTCAGCCGCGGCGCGCTGGGGGTGGCGCCCATGGCCGGCGTCCTGGTGCTGCTGGTGGGGCTCTGGTTCGTCGTCCTGTTCATGATGCTCCGGAAGGACGAACCGGCGGCCGAGCCCGTCCGCCGCCGCCGGCCCGGACTCGGCCGCCGGGCGCGGCGGTACCGGCGGTCCGCCGCCGCCCGCGCCCGGGCGGCGAAGAAGCATCACGAGGAGAGGAACGGAGCGGCAGCTGAGGGCCGCGCCTGAAATGGCAGTTCCCCCGCCCGCGAGCTATATTCCGCCGCCGCCCGCCGATCCCCGGCTGGCGGCGGTTTGCTTTCGCACTTTCGCAACTCTCGCACTTTCGCACTCGTCTTGCGCATCCTCTTCGTCGCCGACGTCATCGGCTCGCCGGGCCGCCGCGCGCTCAAGCAGCTCCTGCGGCTGACCCGCAACGACGTGCGCGCGGACGCGGTCATCGTCAACGGCGAGAACAGCGCGGGCGGCTTCGGCATCACCCCCGACATCGTGGCGGAGTTCTTCGAGCTGGGCGTGGACGTCATCACCACCGGCAACCACGTCTGGGACAAGAGCGACATCCTGCCCCTGCTGGACAGCGAGCGCCGCCTGCTGCGCCCGGCCAACTATCCCCCGGGCAACCCCGGCCACGGCTCGGTCGTCGTGGAGGTGGGCGGCACGCGGCTGGCCGTGCTCAACCTGCAGGGCCGCACCTTCATGCCGCCCATCGACGACCCCTTCCGCATGGCGGACGGGATGGTGGCGGAGCTCAAGGGGCAGGCGGACGTGATCGTCGTGGACTTCCACGCGGAGGCCACCAGCGAGAAGCAGGCGTTCGCGCGCTACCTGGACGGGCGCGTGGCCGCCGTCGTCGGCACGCACACTCACGTGCAGACCGCGGACGAGCGCGTGCTGCCGCGCGGGACGGCGCAGATCACCGATCTGGGCATCACCGGCGGGCTGGACGGCATCATCGGGATGAAGTGGGAGATCTCGCTGGACCGCCAGCTCAAGCAGACGCGCGGCGAGCGCTACCAGCCGGCCGACAACGACCTGCACCTCCAGGGCGCCGTGGTGGACGTGGACGAGAAGACGGGGCTTGCGCGCTCCATCGAGCGCGTAAACGTTCCGTATTCGCGCGTTCTCCAGGGCGAGTTCAGGAAGAGATGAGCGCAAGGGTCATCGACGGCACCGCGCTGGCCAGGCAGATCCGCGCGGAGGTCGCGGCGGACGTGGCCGCGCTGGCGGCGGAGGGGACGGTGCCCGGCATCGCGGTGGTGCTGGTGGGCGCCGACCCGGCCAGCCACGTGTACGTCACCATGAAGACGCGGGCCAGCCACGAGGCGGGGATGCACGACCGCCTGGTGGAGCTGCCCGCGGACGTGAGCGCGGAGGAGCTGTTCGGCACCATCGACGCGCTGAACGCGGACCCCGCCATCCACGGCATCCTGGTGCAGCTTCCCCTGCCGCCGCACCTGAACCCCAAGTCCGTGCTGGAGCGCGTCCACCCCGCCAAGGACGTGGACGGCTTCCACCCGCTCAACG
Organism: Longimicrobium sp.; assembly: GCA_035715345.1. Lineage (GTDB taxonomy): Bacteria > Gemmatimonadota > Gemmatimonadetes > Longimicrobiales > Longimicrobiaceae > Longimicrobium. The sequence goes on along the minus strand of DASTLD010000105.1, from coordinate 2,076 downwards.
TGGGCCGCGCCTTCGTGGGCGATCCGCAGGGCTTCGTGCCCGCCACGCCGGCGGGCATCATGGAGCTGCTGCGCCACGAGCGCATCGACACGCACGGCAGGCACGCGGTCGTCGTGGGGCGCAGCCTGATCGTGAGCAAGCCGCTGGCGTCGCTGCTGATGGCGCCCGGCCCCAACGCCACCGTCACGCTGACGCATCGCCACACGGTGGACCTGGCCAGCCACACGCGCATGGCGGACATCCTGGTGGTGGCCGTAGGCAAGCCGGGCCTCATCACCGCGGACATGGTCAAGCCGGGTGTCGCCGTGTTCGACGTGGGCGTCACGCGCGTGGACGATCCCACCCACGCCAAGGGCTACGTGATCCGGGGCGACGTGGACTTCGAGGGCGTGGGCCGGGTGGCGGGCGCCATCACCCCCGTGCCCGGCGGCGTGGGGCCGATGACGATCGCGATGCTGCTGCGCAACACGGTGAAGGCGGCGCAGCAGGCGCATCGCAAACAGCAGCGGCGCGCGGGGGCGGTGCGATGACCTGGGACCTGTTCAGCTCCGTCCAGCCGCCGCCCGAGCCGGACCCGGAGCCGAAGGGGAAGGCGAAGGCGAAGCGCAATGCGAAGCCGACGCCGCAGGCGGTTCTCTACGGCGCGGAGCTGAACGAGACGCGCAACGAGGAGGTGGCGCGCCGCGTGGCCGCGCGCCAGGTGGAGCCGCGGGAGCCCGCCGCGCCGCGCGCGCCGGAGGGGGGATGGACGCCGTCGCGGGTCAACGCGGCGGCGCGAGCGCTGATCGAGGGGATGCTGCCGCCGCTGTGGGTCAGCGGCGAGGTGGCAAACTTCACCAGGGCGCGCTCCGGGCACTGCTACTTTTCCCTGCGCGACAGCGAGAGCCAGCTCCGCTGCGTGATGTGGCGCGACGAGGCGCGGCGCCTGCCCACGCAGCCCGCGGAGGGCATGGAGGTCCGCGCGCTGGGCCGGCTGACCATCTACGAGAGCCGGGGCGAGTTCCAGCTCGTGGTGGCGGAGCTGGAGGCGAAGGGCGAGGGCTTGTGGAAGCTGGCGTTCGACCGGCTGCGGCAGAAGCTGGACGCGGAGGGGCTGACGGCGCCGGCGCGCAAGCGGGCCATCCCGCTGTTCCCGGCGTGCGTGGGCGTGGTGACGTCGTCGGCCGGCGCGGCGCTGCACGACATCGTGTCGGTGATCCGCCGCCGCGCGCCGTGGACGCGCATCGTGCTCTCCGCCGCGCGCGTGCAGGGCGAGGGCGCCGCGGACGAGATCGCCGCCGCCATCGAGCGGATGGGGCGGGCGGGGTGCGCGGACGTGCTGATCGTGGGGCGGGGCGGGGGATCGACGGAAGACCTGTGGGCCTTCAACGAGGAGCCCGTGGCCCGGGCGATTGCCGCGTCGCCGGTGCCGGTGATCTCCGCGGTGGGGCACGAGGTGGACTACACCATCGCGGACCTGGTGGCGGACCTGCGCGCCCCCACGCCGTCCGCCGCCGCGGAGGCCGCCGTCCCCGACGGCGCCGCGCTGCGCCGCGACATCACGGACCTGCGCGACCGCATGGTGCGGTGCACGCGCGAGCAGGTGGAGCGCGGGCGGGAGGCGCTGTTCAACGCGCGCCTGGACCTGCGCGAGGCCCGCGCGCGTCTGATCGGGGCGCGGCGCGAGCGGATCGCGGGCATCGCGGGGCGGCTGCAGGCGCTGTCGCCGCTGAACGTGCTGGCGCGCGGGTACGCCGTGCCGCTCTCTCCCGACGGCCGCCTCCTGCGCCGCGTGGAAGACTTCCCCCCCGGCGCCCCCTTCCGCCTGCGCGTCAGCGACGGCGAGGTCGGGGCGCGGGCGGAGTAGGGCAGGCGGCGATCACGAGGGGCGCGGAATCCGGCGCGAGGGCGGGCGCCCCCACCCGCTCGCTTAGGCTCGCACCCTCCCCCCAGCCTGGGGGAGGGTTGAGAGTGAGAGGTCTGCGCGGTGAAGGCGGATGGTCGGCGGCCGGTAGGTTCGCAGTCCGCCGCTGAGGGCGTTCTCCGGCGCATGCGGCGGCGCCCCCACCCGCTCGCTTAGGCTCGCACCCTCCCCCA
>DASTLD010000104.1:0-3538 GCA_035715345.1 Longimicrobium sp. | reverse complement strand
GGCGGCGGCGCGCCAGGAGAGCACGTCGGCGCCGTGGCGGAAGGTGTGGTCCGCCGTGCCCGTGCGCGGCGCCAGGAAGCGCAGCCCGCCGTCCGCCGCCGCGCCCACCTCCGCGCCGGTCAGCGCGGCCAGCTCCAGCAGGTGCGCCCAGACGCTGCGGCGGTCGTCCACGGTGTAGGCGCTCAGCTTGACGTCGCCCGCCACCTCGTCCACGGGGGCGCCGCCGGCCAGGTCGTTCACCACGTCCGCCACGCTCTGGTCCAGCCAGGTGCGGCTGACCCGCTCGCGCGACAGGGCGATGGTGCCCGCCAGCCCGTCCAGCGCCACGCCGTCCTCACCCGCCGCCACCTCCACCACCTCGCCCGCCCACACGTCCTCCTCCTCGCCGTCCTCCCCGAGCGCGACGGCCAGCGTGCTGCCGGGCGTCGCTTCCGCCAGCCTGGACTGCGGCCAGGCCAGCACCTCCGCGCGGTCGTGCGCGCCGGAGACGGAGAGCGCCACGCGCACGCGGGCCACGGCGGCCTCGGCGCCGGTCAGCGAGCGGCCGTCCAGCGTGACCACGGCGCGGGGGCGGGACAGGCTCACGGCGCCACCCCCTCCACGTCGATGCCCTGGCGCAGCGCCTCGCGCCGCAGCAGGCGGCTGATGCGCTCGCCCAGCTCCGCCTCTTCCAGGCGGCCCGCCACCACGCCGGCGTACGCCTCGCCGCCGGCGGAGGGGTAGGGCGCCTCGCGGGCGGGCACCACCTGGCCCGCCGCCTCCGCGCGCGCCGCCAGCCCGCGCAGCCCGCCCACCGTGCCCACGCGCGGCGGCTCCGGCGCGGGGAGAGGCGCATCCCGCGGCGCGCCCCCTTCCGCGTCCTGCCACTCCCAGCCGATGCCCACCGGACCGCGCGGCGCGTGCGGCTCCGCCGCGGGCGAACGCGCCGCCCGCGCGGCCTTCACCCGCTCCAGCGCCTGCAGCAGGCGCGGTCCCGTGGCGTCCGGCGCGTCCGCCCAGGGCGATGTCGGCTCCGCCGCGGCGCGGGCCAGCGACGCGCGCGAGGTGACCCCCGCGGACGGGTTGCCGGCGTCTTCCAGCACCGCCGCCACCTCCGGCGCCGCGGCCACGATGGCGACGGGCGTGTCCAGCGCCCCCGCCGCCTCCGCGCGCTCCACCCGCTCCCGCAGCACGTCCATCGCCTGCTCGCACGTCGGGCCCGCGGCGATGCTCCGCCTCCGTCCGCGATCCCCCGCGTCCGCCGCGGCGCCGTCCATCACCCCGCTCGTCACGCGGTTGTGGGAGCCGTGATGCGCCGCCACCCGCGCCGGCCCGCGTCCTTCCGCCCGCTCGCCGGCGTCCGCACCGCGCGCGGGGCGATGCGCATCCCCCCGCTCCCCGCCGCTGCTGCGCGATGCCGGACGATGCGCATCGCCGTCCGCGTAGTGCGTCAGCAGGCGCTCCACCGCGTCGCCGTCGTGCGCCAGCGGGGGGGATGCGGACGCCCGCGCGGCCGCTTCGCCCGGCGCGGGAGCGGCGGCCCGCGACGGATCGGCATCTCCCGGGAGAGTAGACAAAATAGACGGAATCGCCCTCGCCTCTGCTGGAAAAGCGGGAGGACTGCCGTCCACTCTCCGCGACGGGTGATGCGCCTGGTCTTCCGTCCCGAGCGGGCGGCGGCGGTCCTCCTCCGCCACCACGTCCGCGGCGCGGCGCGAGGGCAGGCGCGGGTGGGGCGCAGGGATGGAGGCGCGTCCCGGCGCGGAGGCGGTCCGCTCCACCGCGCGGCTCAGCACCGCGCCCAGGTCCAGCCCGCGGGCCAGCGGCAGCAGCGACGCGTCCGCCAGCAGCTCCAGCGCGTCCAGCTCGCGCGCCAGCGGGGCCAGGCGCGCCGCGGGGGCGTCCAGCGCCGCCACCGCGCGCGCCGCCGAGCCGGCGGCGGCCAGCAGCCGGTCCACGGCCGGGACGGAAAGGCCGTTCATCCCGCGCCCCCGCCCTCGGCGCCGTCGCGCGCCAGCATCTCCAGGTACAGCAGCACCTGGCCCACGGTCAGCTCCGCGCACTCCGCCGGCGTCCAGCCGAACTCGCGCGCCAGCACGAAGCAGGCGCGCGCCAGGGGGGCCTTGACCGCGCGCTCCAGGTCGTCCTCCGCCACCGACAGCCCGCTGATGGCGTTGACGCTGTCCAGCAGCGCCTGCACCAGGCCGGCGGGTAGCTCCGCCACCTGGTCCACGGTCAGCTTGGGCTGCACCAGCGACTGCTGCACCATCAGCACGCTGGTCAGCACGCGCTGCTCCTTCGCGGCGCGCACCACGCGCTCCACGTCGTGCACGCGCAGCGGGCGCAGCACCACCTCGCCGCCGTCGCCCTGCGGCGCGCCGCCGTTGGCCCCCGGGCGCAGCAGCCCGGGGGAAAGGCGCACGGTGTGGTTGACGGACCCGCCCGCGAGCAGGTCCTCGGCCGTCAGCTGCATGGCTCTTCACATCCGGTGGAGGGGATCGAGACGGGGCGGATCACCCCGTCTCCTCCGTCTTGACCCACAGGGCGCGGAAGCTCACGCCCTCCATCACGAACTCGTCCTCGGGGATGGCGAACCGCCACTCGCTGAGCTGCACCCCCATGACGCTGACCGAGGCGCTGGCATCCGGCACCACCGGGTTCTGCAGCCGCAGGCTCAGGTTGAACGAGGGGCTCACGAACGCCCCCTGCGGGCGGTTGTCCGCCGCGTCGCCCAGCATGAGCCGCAGCAGCGCGCCGTTGATGAACGCGCGCTCGATGGTGCCGTACACGTTCAGGTTGCCCGGCCGCAGCTCCGTGGCAAAGCGCTGCCCCAGCTCGTGGAAGGGGCGCACGTCGTTGGTCACGCGCACGGTGACGCCCGTGACGCGCCCCACCGGGGTGAGGGAATAGCGCTCGGCGATCTCTCCCGCCTTGTCGCCGGACGGGCCCGCCTCCACCGCGACCGCGATGGAGCCGTCGGCCCCCGTGTAGACCGTAGTCGGCATCTCGTCGTCTCCGTGCTACTGCAGGTTCATGATGACCTTCACGAAATCGATCGAGAAGGTGGGCTGGAGGGTCATGGTCACGATGCACTGCCCCTCGATCTCCTGCCGCCGCGTGGCGGTGACGGACAGCTCGTACGCGGTCAGCATCTCGTCCAGCACCATCGACGACAGGAAGCCGTCGAGGGTGGCCTGCAGCGCGGCGCGAACCCGCGCGTTGTTGAGCCGGCCGATGTAGGGGTTGCTGCCGGCGCGCACCCCGGCCTTGGCGTAGTCCACCACGCGGCGCACGGAGACCTGCCTGAAGGCGCCGTCGTCCGTCGTCGTGCCCTTGAGCACGCGGATGCCCAGGTTCTTGTGCAGCACCAGCACCCGCACGCCCAGCAGCCCCTTCTGCTCCGCCCGCGTGTAGTGCCGGGTCAGGTCCTCCGCCGCCACGTCCTTGTTGGTCAGGCTCACGTGCGGCGCCAGCGTGCTGACGCGCCCGGCCACCAGCGCCGCGGCGTAGCTGGCCGGCAGCCGCACCAGGGTGCCCGTGGGCGCGTCCGTGGAGATGA
>DASTLD010000103.1:0-3765 GCA_035715345.1 Longimicrobium sp. | reverse complement strand
CCCTCCCCCAAACTGCTGGGGGAGGGTTGTTCGGTCTGCGCTCCGAACCTGGCCTCGAATGTAGAAGCGCCCCTCCCCCGAAGTTGGGGGAGGGGCAGCGAGGAACGAGCGGGGAGGGGGCCTCCGCCCACGGGAGGCACTCTACCGCCTGCTGCCAATGGTCGCGTGCATCGGCTCGCACGTCCCTCCTGCCGTAGCCCATCGCCGGCGCACTTCGTATCTTTCTCCTACACGACAGAATCCGTCGTCCGGGCCGCACCACGCGGGCCGGCATGACCCGAATCCCCCGAGTGCTCATGCTCAGGCGCGACTCCCTGATCACCCGCACCGGCGCGCTGGTGCTTGCCACCGCGGCCGCCGGCTGCGCCCCGACCGTGCAGAACCAACCCGCCACCGCACCCGCCACCGTCAGCGTGGCCGCCGCGCCGTCGCTCGCCTCGCCGGACAACCCGCTGCTGGCGCCGTGGACCGGCCCCTACGGCGGCGTGCCGCCCTTCGACCAGGTGCGCGTGGAGCACTTCAAGCCCGCGCTCGAGGCGGCCATGGCGGAGAACCTGGCCGAGATCGACCGCATCGCGAACAACCCGGCGGCGCCGACCTTCGAGAACACGCTGGCGGAGCTGGAGCGCGCCGGCCGCACGCTCAACCGCGTCGCGACCGTCTACGGCATCTGGAGCGCCAACATGAACGGGCCGGAGTTCCAGGGGGTGGAGCGCGAGATGGCGCCGCGCCTGGCCGCGTTCAGCGACCGCATCACCCAGAACGAGGCGCTCTTCCGCCGCATCGAGGCCGTCTACAACGCGCCGGGCAAGGCGGGCTGGACGCCGGAGCAGCAGCGGCTGGCGTGGCGCTCCTACACCAACTTCGTGCGCGCCGGCGCCCGGCTGGACGCCGCGAAGAAGGCGCGGCTGTCGGAGATCAACCAGCGGCTGGCGGGGCTGTACACGAAGTTCAGCCAGAACGTGCTGGCCGACGAGACCAACCAGGTGCTGGTCATCGAGAGCCAGGCGGACCTGGCCGGCCTGCCCCAGTCGCTGCGCGACGCCGCGGCGGCCGCGGGCGGCGCCAGGGGGATGGCCGGCAAGTGGGTCATCACCAACACCCGCTCGTCGGTCGACCCGTTCCTGACCTACTCCGAGAACCGCGGCCTGCGCGAGCGGGCGTGGCGCATGTTCGTGGGCCGCGGCGAGGCGGGCCAGACGGACAACAACCCCACCATCGCGGAGATCCTCAAGCTGCGCGCGGAGCGGGCCGGCCTGCTCGGCTACCCCACCCACGCGCACTGGCGGCTGGAGAACGCCATGGCCGGCACGCCGGAGCGCGCCATGGAGCTGATGGAGGCGGTATGGACGCCCGCCGTGGCCCGCGTGCGCGAGGAGGTGCGCGACATGGAGGCGCTGGCCGCCGCGGAGGGCACGCCCATCGACGTGCAGCCGTGGGACTACCGCTTCTACATGGAGAAGGTGCGCAAGCAGCGCTACGACCTGGACCAGAACGCGGTCAAGCCGTACCTGCAGCTCGACAAGCTGCGCGAGGGCATGTTCTGGGTGGCGGGCGAGCTGTTCGGCTTCGCGTTCACCCCGGTCAGCAACGTGCCCGTCTTCCACCCCGACGTGAAGGTGTGGGAGGTGACGGACCGCGCCACCGGGCGGCACGTGGGCGTGTGGTACTTCGACCCGTTCGCGCGGCCGGGCAAGCGCTCCGGCGCGTGGATGAACGCGTACCGCTCGCAGGAGAAGTTCGACCGGCCGGTCACCACCATCGTCAGCAACAACTCCAACTTCGTGAAGGGCGCGCCCGGCGAGCCGGTGCTGATCTCCTGGGACGACGCCAAGACGCTCTTCCACGAGTTCGGCCACGCGCTGCACGGGCTGTCCAGCAACGTCAACTACCCGTCGCTCAGCGGCACGGCGGTGGCGCGCGACTACGTGGAGTTCCCCTCGCAGCTGCTGGAGCACTGGCTCGGCACGCCGCAGGTGCTGCAGCGCTTCGCGGTGCACTACCAGACGGGGCAGCCCATCCCGCAGGAGCTGGTGGACCGCATCGAGCGCGCGGCCACCTTCAACCAGGGCTTCGCGACGGTGGAGTACCTGGCCAGCGCGCTGGTGGACATGAAGCTGCACCTGGCCGGGAGCGCGGACATCGACCCGCGCGCCTTCGAGCGCGAGACGCTGGCGGCGCTGGGGATGCCCTCCGAGATCGTGATGCGGCACCGCACGCCGCACTTCCTGCACGTGTTCGCCAGCGACGGCTACTCCGCGGGCTACTACAGCTACCTGTGGTCGGACGTGATCACCGCGGACGCGGCGGAGGCGTTCCTGCAGGCGCCGGGCGGGCTGTACGATGCGGACGTGGCGCGGCGGCTGCGCGAGAACATCTTCTCCATCGGCAACACCATCGACCCGGCGGAGGGGTACCGCCGCTTCCGCGGGCGCGACCCGCAGGTGGAGGCGCTGATGCGCAAGCGCGGCTTCACGGCGCCCGCCAGCCACTGAGCCGGCTTTCCGGGCGACGAAGGGACGGCCGGCGGCCCACGCAGCGGGGCCGCCGGCCGTTCTGCTACGCGCCCCGCGGACCTTCCGCGGGGCGCCGGTGTCTTGGGAGCTGCCCTCCCCCCTCTCTTGGAACTGGACCCAGTGGAAACGCAGACGGTGCTGCTGGTCGAGGACGACCCGGCGAGCCTCGACATCTTTGCCACCATCCTCCGCCACGGCGGCTACGCGGTGCGCACCGCGCAGACGGCGGAGGCCGGCGTGGAGCTGGCGGTGGCGCACCGGCCGGACCTGGTGATCGTGGACCTGGGGCTGCCCGGCGCCAGCGGCTTCGACGTGCTGGAGGCGCTGACCGACCATCCCGAGACGGAGACGATTCCCCTCATCGTCTGCACGGTGCACGTGTTCGAGCACGACCGCATCCGCGCCCGCCGCGCCGGCGGCGACGTGTTCCTGGAGAAGCCCGTCGACCCCAGGCACCTGCTGTCCCAGGTCCGCACCCTCCTCACCGCCGCCCCTCCCGCGCACGGGTGAGCGGGTCGGTTGTGATGCGGCGCGCGCGCGGCTACTATGCCGCGCCGCATCGCCCGCAACCGATCAAACCGTCCCGATAAGATGGCCGAGAGAGAAGACCGTGATCTGGAGCGCGTGTACTCGCGCGCGCAGTTCGTGGCCAAGCTGCGCCGCCTGGCGGACGCGCTGGAGGCGGAGAAGCCGTTCACCATCCAGATCGCGGGCGAGCGCATCCGCGTCCCCGCGGCCGCGGAGTTCAACGTGGAGCACGAGCGCTCCGGCGATGAGCAGGAGGTCGAGTTCCAGCTCCGCTGGTCGTCCGGCGACTGAGACCGGCCATCGCCCACGCCAGGTAGAGGGCCGCGGCAACGCCGTGGCCCTTGTTCGTGCGCGATAATACGCTCCCTCTCGTGTTGTCATTCTGAGGGAGCCCCGCACGGAACCGTACGGGTCACCAGACTCCCGGGGCGACCGAAGAATCTTGCGCGCACGCTGCGGGGCAGGGGACGCGCGCGGGCGACCGCGGGCACCCTCTCGCGCACGCAAGCCCCGGCAGAGGGCGGGCAAGATCCTTCGGTCGGCGCCATGGTCCTGCGGGCCGTCAAGGCCGCCGAGGCGCCTCCCTCAGCAACTGTATTGTCAGCCTGCGGCTGGCAGGGCTGACGGACACCAGGGCGTGTTGTATTTCACCATGGTGTTGAGGATCACCAGGAACTTCCTCATGCACGCCACCATCGCGACCTTGAAGGGCTTACCACGG
>DASTLD010000102.1:0-8002 GCA_035715345.1 Longimicrobium sp. | reverse complement strand
CTCCGCCCTCTGGAGGCACCCCACCACTCTCGCCGTCCGACGCCTGCGATCCGTCTGTCTCGCGGGCCGATGCTCGCGCGCGGTCGCGACGCCGACGTGTCGCGCCTACACCCCCGCGCCGACGCGCTCCGCCGCCTCCGGCTCCTGGCGCTCCGCGGCGGCCAGGTTCAGCCGGATGATGAGCTGCAGCAGCTCGCGCGCGGTGTGGGCGCTGAAGGTGGGTGCGTGGGGCAGCAGCAGCGGCAGGTTCACCCGCCCCAGCACCCGCTCCGCCGCGCGGGTCAGCACCACCGGCTCGTCCTGGTCCAGCGCGGCCACGGCGTCCGGGTCGCTGGCCAGCACCACGCGGATGGCCTCGCGGCCGTCGCTGGCATCGGCGTACATGGCCCGCAGCCGGTTGCCGAACTCCGGGTCCACGCACACCAGCGTGATGCCCCCGCCGCGCAGCTCGCGCTGCAGCGTCTCCACGATCTCCGCGTTCACGGTCAGCGTGACGGCGGGCACGTTCACGTTCTCCGCCGCCTTGCGCACCAGGCGCGAGTGGTAGCTGGTGGTGACCACCAGGTCCGTCTCGCGGATGGCGTCCTCCACCCCGTGGAACTCCACCGAGCGGTCCGGCCGGGGCAGGGGCACGGGGGAGATGTAGACCGGCACCGGGTCCAGCCCGAACTGCTCCTCCAGCTCCGCGCAGTAGGCGGTCATCTGGTCCACGTTGCTCTCCACGCAGGCGCAGCGCAGCCGCGTGGACTGCGTGCAGCGGCGGATCAGCTCGGGGATCTCCGTCAGCGTCATGCGCCGCTTCCACCCCTCCACCAGCACGCCGGCCATCCAGCGCGCCGTCTCCGCCAGCACCTCGCCGCCCAGCTGGTCCTGGGGGGCCAGGTACACGCCGGAGCGGCCCCGCACCTCCACCAGCCCCTCGTCCTCCAGCAGCCGGTAGGCCTGGGCCACCACGCGGTGGTCCACCCCCATCTCGCGCCACAGGGCGCGGATGCTGGGGAGCTTGTCGCCCGGCTGCAGCACGCCCAGGTGCAGCGAGCTGAGGATCCGGTCGCGCAGCTTGTCGGCGAGCAGTGTGTCCTGGTCCATGGGCACGCGCGGGGAAACGTCACGGGCGCGGCTCCGCCGGGGCGGTCCGCCGTGTTTGTGCCTAATAGGCTGTCTTGCGGGGGTGGCGCGCAAGCCGTACCCTGCATCCGGCGCGGGATGCCCGCCCCGCGCGGCGGCGCCGGTGGCGTGCTCCGTGCGTCCGCGACCCCGGACAGAATGACGACCCTGCCTCGATTGCGCACCCTCCCGCCCCGCGCGGGGGCCGCCGGGTACGCCCCCCTGCGCGTGCCCCGCCGGTGATCCCTTTCCTGGTCATCCTGGGGCTCATTGCCCTGACGGCGCTGTACGTGGCCGCGGAGTTCGCCGCGGTCAGCGTGCGCCGCAGCCGCATCCGCCAGCGCGCCGAGCAGGGCGACGCGTCGGCCAAGCGCCTGCTGCCGGTGCTGGACGACGCGCAGGCGCTGGACCGCTACATCGCGGCGTGCCAGATCGGCATCACCCTGACCTCGCTGATCCTGGGCGCGTACGGGCAGGCGGCCATGGGCGCGCCGCTGGCCGCGCTGCTGCGGGACGCGGGGATGCCCGAGCGCGCGGCGCGGTCGGCGGCGGCGGCGGGCATCCTCATCGCCCTCACCATCCTGGCGATGGTGCTGAGCGAGCTGGTCCCCAAGTCGCTCGCGCTGCAGTTCCCCACCAGCGTGGCCCTGCGCACGTCGCTTCCCATGCGCTGGTCGCTCATCGCCCTGCGGCCGTTCATCGGCTTCCTGAACGGCAGCGGCAACGTGGCGCTGCGGGCGCTGGGCGTGGACCCCGTGGGCCACCGCCACATCCACTCCCCCGAGGAGATCGACCTGCTGATCGCGGAGAGCCGCGACGGCGGGCTGCTGGAGCCGGACGAGCACCGGCGGCTGCGGCGCGCCCTGCAGCTCGGCATCCGCCCCGCGCGCCACCTGATGGTGCCGCGGCAGGAGATCGTGGCGGTGGAGATCGGCACGCCGGTGGACGAGGTGCTCAAGCGCATGGCGGACACGCCGTACACGCGCCTGCCCGTCTACCGCGGCGACATCGACCACGTGGAGGGGCTGCTGCACACCAAGGACGTCTTCCGCGGCTACCTGGACCGCGGCCGCGTGGCGTCCATCCGCGAGATCATGCGGCCCATCCTGATGGTGCACGAGAGCGTGACCGCGGACCGCCTGCTGACGCTCATGCGCGAGCGGCGCAGCCACCTGGCCATCGTGATGGACGAGTTCGGCGGCGTGGCGGGCCTGGTGACGCTGGACGACGTGCTGACCGAGGTGATGGGCGACGTGGCGGACGAGTTCCGCGAGGACGAGCCGGGGCCGGAGTGGCTGCCCGACGGCCGCGTGCGCATGCCCGGCTGGACGCGGCTGGACGAGGCGGAGCCGTGGCTGGGCATCCTGTGGGAGGGCGAGGCGGACACCGTGGGCGGCCGGGTGATGGAGGAGCTGGGCCACGTGCCGCGCGAGGGCGAGCGCGTGCGCATCGACGGGGTGGAGGTGGAGGTGGAGCGGGTGGAGGGGCACGCGGTGTCCAGCATCCTGGCGCTGCCCTGGGGCACGGAGGCGCGCCCGGACGAGGAGGCACCCCCCGCGCCGGACGAGGCGGCGGGCGGGCCGGACGCCGGGGCGGGGGAGGAGGCGCGGGACGATGGATAAGCTGGTCACCGTCGCCGTCGTGGTCGTGCTGGTGCTGCTGAACGCGCTGTTCGTGGCGGCGGAGTTCGCCATCGTGGGCGCGCCGCGCGCCGCGGTGGAGCGCAAGGCCGCGGACGGCGACCGCATTGCCCGCATGGTGCTCAACATCCTGCGCGACCCGCGGCGCCAGGACCGCTACATCGCCACCGCGCAGCTCGGCATCACCGTGGCGAGTCTCGGGCTCGGCATGTACGGCGAGCACAAGCTGGCGGAGTGGATCGCCCACGGGCTGGAGGGCATGGGCACGCTCAAGGTGGCGGCGGCGCACACGCTGGCCAGCGTCATCGCCGTGGCCATCCTCACCTACCTGCACATCGTGATCGGGGAGATGATCCCCAAGTCGCTCGCCCTCCAGGCCCCCGACCGCACGGCCATCTGGGTCACGCCGCCGGTGCTGTGGGTGCAGCGCGCGCTGCTGCCGCTGGTGCTGGGGCTGAACGCGCTGGGCAACGCGGTGCTGCGGCTGGCGGGCATCGACCGCTACGTGGCCAGCGGCGAGCACTACCGCACGCCGGAGGAGCTGCAGTTCATCGTGCGCGAGAGCCAGGCGGGCGGCATGCTGCGCCGCGAGAGCGCCGACGTGCTGCAGGAGCTGCTGGAGTTCGGCGACCTGACCGCGGGCGAGGTGATGGTGCCGCGCGTCCGCGTGGTGGGCATGCCCGCGGGCGCGTCCGCGGAGGAGATGATGCGCATCCTGCGCACGACGCCGCACACGCGCTACCCGGTGTACGAGGGCAGCCTGGACCAGATCGTGGGCGTGGTGCACATCAAGGACATCCTGCGCCGCATGCCCAACCGCCGCGCGCTGCGCCCCTCCGAGGTGCGCGAGGTGCCGCACATCCCCGAGGTGGCGGCCATGGACCAGGTGCTGGCGGCCATGCGGCGGGCCAACTCGCAGATGGCGGTGGTGATGGACGAGCACGGCGGCACGGCGGGCATCATCACCATCGAGGACCTGTTCGAGGAGGTGGTGGGGGAGATCGAGGAGGGCTGGGCGCACCGCCCCGACGTCTGGCGCGACCCCGCGGGCCGGCTGCTGGTGGCCGGCACCGTGCGCATCGAGGAGGTGGGCGAGGAGCTGGGGGTGGTGCTGGAGCACGAGGAGGTGGACACCGTCAGCGGCCTGGTGCTGGCCCTCGTCGGCCGCCCCCCACTGGTGGGCGACGCCGTCGTCTACGACAACGTCCGCTTCGAGGTGACCGCCGTGGAGGGCCACGGGGTCAGCGAGTGCGCCGTCGAGGCGCTGGAGCAGGGCCGCCGCCCCGAGGACCGCGGGGAGGCGGAGGGGGAGGGGTAGCGGGCGCGTTTCTCCCCGTGGAGTCTGGGGCTGGTGCACGGCGCGAGCGTCTACCGCGGGAGGCCCCACCCCCCGGCCCCCTCCCCCCGCGCCGCCACGACGCCTGCGCACCCGGCGGACAATCGTGCGCGTGGCGCGCGGAGAGGGGGAGAACGTCGGCGCGTGGCCGGCGTGCGTGCACCAGACGCGCCCCCGCGCCGAACCCGTCGGCGAAGGCCGACATCACGTTTTCGTAGCCGCGAATTCATTCGCCGGGGCCCCCGCGCCGGCGCCTGCCCCATCGCACGAGACACCACCCCACCGCGGGCCCTTCTCCGCGCCCTCCGCGGCTCCAAGTGAGATCGCGGTCATCGTCCGACGGCAGCTCTGTCACCCCGCCGCCGCGCGATAGTAGCGCATGTAGGTGTCCGCCGACCCCTCCAGCGACAGGTCCCGCCGCACGTACTCGCGCGGCGTGTATCCCTCCAGGCCGGCCCAGAAGCGGTCCAGCGTCTCCTCGAAGTCCTCCATCCCCCGGAACCGCTCGCCGCACGCGGGCGAGAAGTAGGGCACCGAGCTGGCCGGCACCGGCTCCGGCTCGTACTTCGGCCGCGCCGGGTCCAGCCACCAGCCGTTGTCCCACGCCAGCACGGGCACGTTCGACGCGAGCGCCTCCTGGTACGCCATCCCCTGCGTCTCGTGCTCGCACAGGAACAGCATGCTGCGCGCGCGTCCCAGCAGCGCCCGGTACGTCTCGTGGTCGTAGTGCCGGTATCGCACCGACTCCACCCGCAGCCCCCGCCGCCGCAGCGCCTCCAGCACCGGCGCCAGCAGCTCCGGCTCGTACCGCTCGCGGTGCCAGCGGATCTTGTCGTACACCAGCACGTCCACGTCCTTGTCCGCGCCGCGCGTGTCCGGCCACTCGTCCAGGTCGATGCCCGCGTGCCAGGGCACGCACGCCGCGCCGTAGTACGGCTCGAACATGGCCCGCACCCAGTCGCAGGTCACGATGTACGAGCGGTAGCGCGGGTCGTCCATCAGCCCCGGCGCGTTCTTCGGGTGGTCCAGCAGCCCGGGGCCCAGCACAGCGGGGTTGGGGAGACGCCACCCGTCCAGGATCTGCGGGTACCCCAGCAGGCCGACGGGGTGATGCGGGTTGCGCCGCGCCAGCCGGTGGTCGTCCACGATCACGTCGTAGCCGCGGCGGCGCAGGGCCTTTACCAGGAGCTGGTACCAGACGTAGAACCCGGTCACCTTCTGCCGCCGGGTGATGCGCTTGTACAGCGGGCGCAGCAGCCGCTTGAGGTGCCGGTCGCCGGGAAGAAAGCGGTCCGTCTCCGGGAAGTCGCGGTAGAAGAGCAGGACCGTGCGGTCGCCGAGCGTCGCCATGCAGCCGGGCCGGGAGATGGGGGATGGTGGACCGCGCGCCGCGGGGGCAAGCGGCGTTCCACGGACGGCCGCGAGGGGCATTGTACGCTTGCGTTTTCCCCCTCCGGCGGCGACCTTTCGGGTGCCGGAAAGTTAGCCGGCAACGCAACTTTCAGCGAATCCGAAGGCAATGCCGATGACCGACGCCGTGCGCGAGGTCGCGAGCCGGGTGGAGCAGGGCGGGCGCATCAGCGCCGCGGACGCGCGGGTGCTCTGGGAGCACGCGCCGGACGACGAGCTGAAGCGCCTGGCGGGGCTGGTGCGCGCGCGCTACCACCACCCGCGCCGCGCCACGTACATGATCATGCGCATCATCAACTACACGAACGTGTGCGTGGCCCAGTGCGACTACTGCGCGTTCTACGTGCTGCCCAACCAGGCGGGCGGGTACGTGCTGACGCGCGAGGACGTCTTCGCCAAGATCGACGAGCTGCTGGAGGCCGGCGGCGACCTGGTGGGCTTCAACGGCGGCTTCAACCCCCGGCTGCCGCTGCACTACTACTGCGACCTGTTCGCCGCGGTACGCGCCCGCTACGGCGACCGGGTGGAGTTCTACGCGCTGACCATCGCCGAGTTCATGTACCTGGCCGACCGCGCGGACCTGCCGTACGCGGACGCGGCTGCGCGGCTGCGCGACTCCGGCGTGCACTGGGTCACCGGCGGCGGCAGCGAGATCCTGACCGAGGACTTCCGCAAGCGCCACGCGAAGTTCAAGTACACGGTGCGCGAGTATTTCCAGGCGCAGAAGGCCATCGTGGAGTCGGGGATGCGGACCACGGCCACCATGGTCATCGGCTTTGACGAGACGCTGGACGAGCGGCTGGAGCACCTGGAGCGCACCCGCGCCTTCCAGGACGAGTGCCGCGCCGCCGGCCACGACGGGCTGTTCTCCTTCCTCTGCTGGACGTACAAGCCGTACGGCACCGCGCTGGGGGGCAACGAGGTGTCGCCGCGCGAGTACTGGCGGCACATCGCGCTGTCCCGCATCTACCTGGACAACGTGCGGCACGTGCGCACCTCCGTCCTGACCCTGAACGAGGATGCCTTCCGCGCGCTGGAGTACGGCGCGGACGACTTCGACCTGCCCATCGAGGACGAGGTGACGCAGAAGGCCGGCGCGCGCATCGACCTGGACCTGGACCGCCTGCTGGCCGTGCCGCGGGCGATGGGCTACGAGGTCCGGTACCGCCACGCCGAGCGGCCCGCCGCGCTGACCGCCGCGTGAAGAAGCTGGCCGAGGTGCTGGACCTCTTCGGCTGGGGCGCCCCCGCGCCCCGGCCGGAGCCCCCGCCGTCCCCCCGTCCCGCGCCGTCCCCCGAGCCGAGGCGGGCGCCCGCGCCGGCGCCGGGCGCGCGCACGGAGGCGCAGGCGCTCGCGGTCGTCGCGCGCGTGGCGCCGCACTTCCGCCGCGTGGTGTTCACGCGCAACCGCCGCATCATGGCCTCGCTGGCGCGGCAGGGCACGGAGCTGCGGCTGAACGTGGCCTTTGCCTCCGCGGACGAGGCCGTGCTGGTTGCCACCGCGAAGATGTTCTCCGCGCGCGACCGGCGCACGCGGCTGCGGCACCGCGCGGTGGTCCGCGAGTTCATCGCCCGCATCGACCACACGCCTGCCCCGGTGCGGCCGCGGCAGCGCGAGGTGCACGACGCCGACCGCTTCCACCTGCAGCGGCTCCAGGGGGAGTTCGACCGCACCAACGCGGCGCACTTCGGCGGCGAGCTGCCGCGCGTGCCGCTGTACCTGAGCGGGCGCATGAAGCGGCGCAACGGGCACTTCAGCTCGCACCCGCTGGAGATCGTCATCTCCCGCAAGCTGTGCACGCGCGCGGCGCCGGAGGAGAGCGAGGAGACGCTGCGCCACGAGATGATCCACCTCTGGCAGCACCACGCCGGCAGGCGGCCGGACCACGGGGCGGAGTTCCGCGCCCTGGCCCGCCGCCTGGACGTGCACCCCCGCGCCACCCGCCCCGTCCGCTGGAAGCGGTGAGCGCCGTTCGCCGCCGGGTGCGCCCGCTCCTGCTGGTGCCGGCCGTGCTGGCGCTCTCCGCCTGCCCGCAGGTCACCGCGGTGTGGCTGGCGCCGGGCGCCACGGCCGACCACCTGACGCTCATCCTGGGACGCGAGCGCGGCCGCGAGCGTCCCGTCAGCGCCGCCATCCTCGTCACCCGCTGCGGCGAGCCCAGCCCGGCCACGGCGGAGACGCCGTTCATCGCCTCCGTGCAGGGGTCGCGGGTGACGCTCGGCCGGCCGGGGCCCGGGGTCCGCATCGAGCAGTGGAACGGGCCGCTGGCGCCGGGATGCTACGTTGCCCACCTCAGCGGGACGGGGAGCGTGGCCTTCCGCGTGGAGCCCAACGGCCGCGTTGTCGAGCTCGGCGATCTTCCGCCCTCCGGCAGCGCCGGGACGAATTGACGGGCTCGCCGGCGGACCGCGCGGACGACCTGGCGCTGGCGCTGCACGCCGCGCGCGAGGCGGGCCGGGCCATCATGCGCGCCTTCCGCGTGGAGCAGGAGGTGCGCTTCAAGGGGCCG
>DASTLD010000101.1:0-11459 GCA_035715345.1 Longimicrobium sp. | reverse complement strand
TGCAGGCGCGAGCGCGTGCTGGCGGGGCGCGAGGACAGCACCGAGAGCGCGAAGGCCAGCAGGATGAAGGCGCCGCCGCCCCACCAGCTCAGCCGGGTGAGCAGCGTGGCCGCATGCCGGCCGCCCAGCAGCGTGTCGCTGCCGCCGCCGCCGCCCATCGCGGCCAGACCGCCGCCCTTGCCCGCCTGCAGCAGCACCACGGGGATGAGGACCAGCGCGTCGAGAATCAGGAGGATCAGCAGGAACGTGAACACGGGCTTCCGGGAATCGGCTGGATGGGATTGCGGACAAACGATTTAAGATAGGCCGATTGGCCGCGCCGTCAACCCGCGGCGCGTACGATGGCGGCAAAACCGGCCGGGTCCAGGCTGGCGCCGCCCACCAGCACGCCGTCCACGCCCGGCTGCGACATCAGCTCCGCCGCGTTGTCCGCCTTGACGCTGCCGCCGTACAGCACGGGGATGGCGGCCGCCGCCTCGCGCCCGAAGGCGTCCGCCAGGCGGGCGCGCACGGCGCGGTGCATGGTGGCCGCGTCGTCCGGCGTGGCGGTGACGCCGGTGCCGATGGCCCACACCGGCTCGTAGGCGATCACCAGCTCCGCCGCCTCTTCCGGCCGCAGCACCGCGAGCACGGGGGCGAGCTGCTCCGCCACCACCCGCTCCTCCCGCCCCGCGCGGCGCTCGTCGATGGTCTCGCCCACGCAGAGGACGGGGGTCAGGCCGCCGTCCAGCACCGCGCGCACCTTCTTCGCCGTCTCGTCGCTCGTCTCGCCGAAGACGTGGCGGCGCTCGCTGTGGCCCACCAGCACCAGCTCCGCCCCCGCGTCCGCCGCCATCGCCACGGACAGCTCGCCGGTAAAGGCGCCGCTCCGCTCCCAGTGCACGTTCTGCACGCCCAGGCGCACGTCCGGCCGCCCCTGCAGCGCCTCGCGCGCGGCCGCGAAGGAGAGCGCGGGGGGAAAGAAGACGACGCTGCGGCCGTCGCTGGGCTCCAGCAGCGGCAGGAAGTCTGCGAAGAAGCGGGCCGCCTCCGCCGGGCCGTGGTTCATCTTCCAGTTGCCGGCCAGCACCGGCCCGCGCGGGGCGCTCACGCGGCCTCCGCGTCGCTCAGGGCGGCCACGCCGGGCAGCTCCCTGCCCTCCAGGAACTCCAGCGACGCGCCGCCGCCCGTGGACACGTGCGACATGCGACGCTCCAGCCCCAGCTCCGCCACCGCCGCGGCACTGTCGCCGCCGCCGATGATGGTCGTGGCGCCGCGGTCGGTCGCCCGCGCGACGGCTTCGGCGACGCCGCGCGTGCCCGCCGCGAACTCGGGGATCTCGAAGACGCCCATCGGCCCGTTCCACAGCACGGTGCCGGCGCCGTCCAGGATGCGGCCGTACTCCTCCACCGTGCGCGGGCCCACGTCCACGGCGCTGCGGTCCGCGGGGATGGCGTCGCGGGCCACGGTGGCCGTCTCCGCGCCCGCCTCCACCTTGGCCGCCACGACCAGGTCGGAGGGCAGCACCAGCTTGTCGCCGGACGACCGGACCAGCTCGCGCGCCATGTCGATGCGGTCCTCCTCGACCAGCGACGTGCCGGTGTCCAGTCCCATCGCCCGGAAGAAGGTGTTGGCCATCGCCCCGCCGATCAGCAGGTGGTCCACCTGGGGCAGCAGGCTGCGGATGACGTCGATCTTGCCCGAGATCTTGGCGCCGCCCAGGATGGCGACGAACGGCCGCTTCGGCTGGGCGAGCACGCGGCCCAGGTACTCCAGCTCGCGGTCCATCAGCAGCCCCGCGACCGCCGGCTGCCCGCGCGCGCGCATGACGCGCGCGACGCCGGCCGTGGAGGCGTGGGCCCGGTGCGCGGCACCGAACGCGTCGTTGACGTACACCTCGCCCAGCGCGGCCATCTCCTCGGAGAGCGCGCCGTCGTTCTTCTCCTCGCCGGGCAGGAAGCGCGTGTTCTCCAGCAGCAGCGCCTCGCCGTCGCGCAGCATGCTGGCGGCGGATTGCGCCTCGCGGCCGGCCACGTCCTCCACGAAGCGCACCGTGCGCCCCTCCAGCAGCTCGCCCAGGCGCGCGGCAACGGGACGCAGCGACATCTCCGGCACCGGCCTGCCCTTGGGGCGGCCGAAGTGGGAGAGCAGGATGACGCGCGCGCCGCGCTCCAGCAGGGCGTTGAGCGTGGGCAGCGTGGCGGTGATGCGCGTGTCGTCGGTGATGCGCCCGGCGTCGTCCAGCGGGACGTTGTAGTCCACCCGCACCAGCACCCGCCTGCCGCGCAGCTCCTCGTCGCGCAGGTCCGTGATGGTCCGCTTGCGCACGCTCACAGGCGCTCGCCCATGTAGCGGGCCAGGTCCACGCAGCGGTTGCTGTATCCCCACTCGTTGTCGTACCAGGCCACCACCTTCACCAGGCCGGCGACGACGTTGGTGGAGGGCGCGTCCACGATGGACGAGTGCGGGTTGCCGGTGTAGTCGATGGACACCAGCTCCTGCTCCTCGTAGCCCAGGATGCCCTTCATGCGGCCCTCGGCGGCGGCGCGCAGGGCGTCGTTCACCTGGCGCGCGTCCACCTCCTTCTCCAGCTCCGCCGTCAGGTCTACGACGGAGACGTCCGGCGTGGGAACGCGGATGGCCGTGCCGTCGATCCTGCCCTTGACCTCCGGGATGACCAGCGCGGTGGCCTTGGCGGCGCCCGTGGTGGTGGGGATCATGGACATGGCGGCGGCGCGGGCGCGGCGCAGGTCCTTGTGGGGCAGGTCCAGGATGTTCTGGTCGTTGGTGTAGGCGTGCACCGTGGTCATCAGGCCGCGGCGGAAGCCGAACTCGTCCAGCAGCACCTTGACCACCGGCGCCAGGCAGTTGGTGGTGCAGCTCGCGTTGGAGACCACGTGGTGGCTGGCGGAGTCGTACCTGTCCTCGTTGACGCCCAGGACGATGGTGATGTCCTCGTCCTTGGCCGGGGCGGAGATGATGACCTTCTTCGCGCCGCCCTCGATGTGCTTGGCGGCGTCCGCCTTCTTGGTGAAACGGCCGGTGCTCTCGATGACGATGTCCACGCCCAGGTCGCGCCAGGGCAGCGCGGCGGGGTCCTTCTCCGCGAACACGCGCACCTCGTCGCCGTCCACCACCAGGCTGCTCTCGCGCGCCTCCACGGTGCCGCGGTAGGGGCCGTGGACGGAGTCGTACCGCAGCAGGTGCGCGAGCGTGTTCGTGTCGGTCAGGTCGTTGACGGCCACGAAGTCGAGGTCCGTGGCGCCCGCCTGCTTGGCCGCGCGGAGCACGTTGCGGCCGATGCGGCCGAACCCGTTGATGGCGACGCGAATGGGCATGGATGTGTAGGCTCGATGTAGAAAGGCAACGGAGCGCGGGGCCGCACCCTCCCTGCGGCTCAGCGCTCCAGCTCGGGTACCACGCGGGCAAAGGTAGCCACGCTCACCACGCGCGCCCCCGCCGCCAGCAGCGCCTGCGTGCACGCGAGGGCGGTGGCGCCGGTGGTCCAGACGTCGTCCACCAGCAGCACGTGCTGCCCCCGCACCCGCGCCGCGCCCGCGGCGGGGACGGCAAAAGCGCGGGCTACGTTAGCCCGGCGCTCGCCGGGATGCAAGGTGGTCTGGGTGGCCGTGGAGCGGGTGCGCTCCAGCAGCTCCGGCGCGGCCGTGCGCCCGGTCCGCGCGGCCAGTCCGGCGGCCAGCAGCGCGGCCTGGTTGTAGCCGCGCTCGCGCATCCGCGTGCGGCTGGTGGGCACCGCCACCACCAGCTTCGCCTCGTCGTCCACGTCGCGGGGCCAGGTCATGGCGGCCATGCGCGCGGCCATGGGCTCCGCGGCGGCGGCCCAGCCGCGGTACTTGATGGCGTGCACCAGCGCGCGCGGCACCGGCCCCATCACGAAGGCGCTGCGGATGGCGCGCACGGCGGCGGGCCACTCCGCGCAGGTGCGGCACTTGGGGCGCGGGTCCTCGCGCGCGGGGACGGGCCCCCAGCAACGCTCGCAGCGCGGCGCGGGCAGCGGCCGGCAGCGCGCCCAGCACTGGCCGCACACCAGCCGGTCGCGGTCGCTGGTGGCGATGGGCGCGCGGCACGACACGCACACCGGCGCGAACACCAGGTCCAGCGCCCCCGTCCACAGGTCGCGCAGCACGGTCGGAACGGCTGTTGGCATGACGGACCTCCATCGGGTGATGGCGTTCTGTCGCAACGTGAAGACACGAAGCGCGCGGCAATACCATTCCAACCCTCCCCCGAAGTTGGGGGAGGGTGGACGAGTAATGCGAGTCCGGGTGGGGGCGTCGCCCCCGCGCCACGCTCCGCCACCCACGACGGCCTCCGCCTGCAGTCCGCGCAGGCGGACTTCGTGCTGTTGGAGGCGCGGTTTCAACCGCCGGCTGGATGGTCGCGCCGTACGTCCGGCCCAAACCCGGCACGGGCGGCCGCTGGCGACGTCCGCCACCTCCCCTCGCGGGCGGGCAAGATCCTTCGGCCCCACGATGACCTGTGCAGGGCAGGTCCCGTGCACCGGGGCCTCAGGATGACAACGTTGCGATGGCGCCGGTGCTCCGTGCTCCGCGCGGATGTCTGCCGCGCGCGATGATGCCGGCGCCGCTCCTCAGCCCTCCAGCGCCGCGCGCATCACCTCCAGCGGCGGCTCCACGCCCCACCAGCGGCGGAACGCGCCGGCGCCCTGGTGCAGCAGCATCTCCTTGCCGTCCAGCGCCGGGATCCCCCGCCCCGCCAGCTCCGCGACCCAGCGCGTCCCCGCGCGCGAGTAGACCGCATCGAACGCCGCCGCGAAGCGGGCACCTCCGGTGGGGGGGAGCGCATCGCCCTCGCGCATCCCCAGCGGCGTGGAGTTGACGGCGACGTCGAACGACTCGCGCGAAAGGTCGTCCGCGGGCGAGCGCACCTCGATCGCCGCGCCCATCCCCTCGAAGCGCGCGCGGAGCTCTGCCGCGCGGGCGGGGCTACGGTTGATGATGACGACGCGCTGGGCGCCCAGGCGGATGAGCGCGAGCAGGAGGGCGCGCGCGGAGCCGCCGGCGCCGACCAGCAGCGCGCTGCGCGGCGGCGCATCGCCCAGCAGGCGGCGGAGGGCCTGCTCCGCGCCCTCTACGTCCGTGTTGTCGCCGTGGACGGCGCCGTCCTGGAGCCAGAACGCGTTGCACGCGCCGGTGATGCGCACCGCCTCGCTGGCGACGTCGACCGCGCGCGCGGCGGTCTCCTTGTGCGGCACCGTCACGTTGCCGCCCCCGCCCGCCCGCGCGATGCCGCGCACCAGTCCCGGCACGTCTTCGGCCGAGCAGCGCAGCGCCACGTACACGGCGTCCAGGCCGAGCGCGCGGAAGGCGGCGTTCTGGAAGGCGGGGGAGAGCGAGTGGCCGACGGGATCGCCCAGCAGCGCGTACAGGCGCGTGGCCGCCGTCGGGGCGCTCACGGGTGAAGGATGGGCGCCAGCCGGTCCAGCGCGGCCGCGATCAGCCCCTCCAGCTCGCGGTAGGTCTCCTCGTAGACCGCCTCGTCGCTGCCGAACGGGTCGCTCACGGACGGGCCGCGCCCCTCGCCGCCGGCCACGAAATCGCCCAGGGTGGAGTTCTTCTCCGCCTCGCCCATGCGGTCCAGGCCCATCAGGTGGTTGGGCCCCATGGCCAGCACCAGGTCCGCCCAGTCCAGCAGCCGCGGCGTGACCGGCTGCGTGGTGTGGGCGGTGAGATCGATGCCGTGCCCGCGCGCCACGCTGACCGCCTCCGGCGATGCCGGCTGCCCGCGCCCCGCCGCCACGCCCGCGGAGGCCACGCGCACGTGCGCCCACCCGCGCCGCTCCAGCTCGCGCCGGGCAATGCCCTCCGCCAGCGGCGAGCGGCACGTGTTGCCCGTGCAGACGAACAGGATGTTGAAGGTGGTGGTGGGCGGCGACTGCGGGGTGCCCTCCTGGCTCATCTCCGCTCCGGATGCACTGGCGCCATATCGTCGAGCATTCGGGCTCTCCCGTCCGTTCTATCCCGCGGCCCGGCGCCGCGGCGGAATGCGCGAAATCTACAGCCGCCGCGCGGGCGCGACTAGCCGAGTTCCGTGGCGTCTTCGGCGCTGGCCGCGAGCGCCTCCGCGAGCAGCAGGTCGTCCGGGCGCGTGACCTTGAGGTTGCGCGGGGAGCCCATCACCACCCGCACCGGGCCGTGGTGGCGCTCGTACACGGCCGCGTCGTCGGTGGCGGCCAGGCCGTCGCGCGCGGCGCGCTCGTAGGCGTCGCGGATCGCGTGATACGGGAAGCCCTGCGGCGTCTGTGCCTGCCAGAGCCGCGCGCGGTCCGGCGTCGCCGTGATGACGCCGTCGCCATCCACCTGCTTGATGGTGTCCGTCACCGGCACCGCGGCAATCGCCCCGCCCTCGCGGCAGGCGTCCAGCACGCGGTCGATCACGTCGCGGGTGACGAACGGCCGCGCGCCGTCGTGGACCAGCACCAGATCGGGCGATTCGTCCTCCAGCGCCCGCAGGCCGTGGAGCACCGAATCCCCCCGCTCGCGCCCGCCGGCCAACAGGCGCACGTCCAGTGCGGCGAGCCAGGGCGGGGGCGACGCGGCGTCCCCCGCCGGCAGCACGACGGCGACGCGGGTGATGCGGGGGTGATGCAGGAAGGGGAGGACGGCGCGCAGCAGCACGGGGAGGCCGGCGATCTCCAGGTACTGCTTGCGCACGGGCCCGCCCACGCGCAGCCCGGTGCCGCCCGCGACGACCACCGCCGCCGCGCGCGGCTCAGGAGAAGACGCGTTCAACGAGCGCGCTCACGTTCTCGGTGGGCACCGCGCGCAGGCCGGCGGGCAGCGTGGCGGGGATGGCGCGCGGCGACAGGTACGCGGTGCGGAAGCCCATGCGCGCCGCCTCCGCCAGCCGGCGCTCCACCTGCCCCACCGGCCGCAGCTCGCCGCCCAGCCCCACCTCGCCGATGAAGACCGCATCGCCCGGCACGGGGCGGTCGAACACGCTGGAGGCCAGCGCCGCCGCCACGGCCGCGTCGCCCGCGGGCTCCGCCAGGCGCAGCCCGCCCACCACGTTGAGGAACACGTCGAGCTGCCCGAAGGCGAGGCCCGCGCGCTTCTCCAGCACCGCCAGCAGCAGCGCCAGGCGCTTGTGGTCGATGCCCGTGCTGACGCGCTGCGGCGCGCCGTACGGCGCCCTGGCCGCGAGCGCCTGCACCTCCACCAGCAGCGGCCGCGTGCCCTCGATGGTGGCGACGACGGCGGAGCCGGACGCCGCCTGCGAGCGCTCGCCCAGGAACAGCTCGGACGGGTTGGCGACGGGGATCAGCCCCTCGCCCGTCATGCGGAAGACGCCGATCTCGTCCACCCCGCCGAAGCGGTTCTTGGTGGCGCGCAGCACGCGGTTGTCCATGCCGCCCGCGGACTCGAAGTAGAGCACCGTGTCCACGATGTGCTCCAGCGTCTTGGGCCCCGCGATGCCGCCGCCCTTGGTGACGTGGCCCACCAGGAAGACCGCCGTGCCCGTCGCCTTGGCGTAGCGCTGCAGGCGCGCCGCGCACTCGCGCACCTGGCCCACGTTGCCGGGCGCGCCCTCCAGCTCGGGCGTGTAGACGGTCTGGATGGAGTCCACCAGCAGCACCTGCGGCCCCACCTCGCCGGCGCGGACCAGCAGCACGTCCAGGTCCGTCTCCGCCAGCAGCGTCACGGCGCCCGCGGCCTCTTCCAGGCGGTCCGCGCGCAGCTTGACCTGGTGCGCGGACTCCTCGCCGGAGACGTAGAGCGTGCGGCGGCCGGCGCCCTCCAGCCGCGCGGCCACCTGCAGCAGCAGCGTGGACTTGCCGATGCCCGGCTCGCCGCCGACCAGCACGACGGAGCCGGGAACCATGCCGCCGCCCAGCACGAAGTCGAACTCGGCCAGGCCGGTGGTCCAGCGCTGCCCCTCCGGCCCCTGCACGTCGCGCAGGCGCACGGGGTCGGGCGCGATGGCGGGCACGCGCACCGCCGCGCGCGGCGACGAAGCCCGCGACCGCCGTGCGGCCGCGGGCTCCTCCACCAGCGTGTTCCACTCGTGGCAGACCGGGCACTGCCCCGCCCACCGCGGCGTCTCGTTGCCGCACTCGCGGCAGAAGAAAGCCGTCTTCGTCTTCGCCATTCGGCTCCCGTCCAGGACCCCCGTTGCGGGGGCGATCTCAGTACTCCGGCGCGTTGCGGCCGGAGAAGCTCTCGAAGCGCGTGAACTCCTTGAGGAACACGAGGTTCACGGTGCCCGTGGCCCCGTTGCGCTGCTTGCTGATGATCAGCTCCGCGCGCCCCTCGATGTTGTTCCCCTCCTTGTCCGTCGGCCCGAAGTAGTACTCGGGGCGATACAGGAACATGATCACGTCCGCGTCCTGCTCGATGGCTCCGGAGTTGTGGCTCACGATGCCATCCGCCAGCCAGCACGAGGGGCCCGGCACCGTCAGGTCGAAGACCTCCTCCTCCCCGTCCGGCACCACCTCCACCACGCGGTCCCAGAACAGGTCGCTCTCCGCCCACTCGCGCAGCTCGGGATCGTCGAGCAGCGCCGCGTAGCTGGACACCACCTCCCGCGAGGGGGCAAAGCGGAAGTGCGACGTTCCGCCGTAGGACGTGCCGCGCGCGGCCGCCATCGCCCGCTGCGTGACCTGCTTCTCCTTCATAGCCGAGCGGACGCGGCCGAAGACCTCCACCGGCAGCGTGTCGACGTTGGGGTTCGATCGCGTGTCCGCGAGCTCGGCCCGCAGCGCCTCAACGGGTGCCGCGCGCGGGCCGAAGCCGCCCACCCGCTCCACGAAGCGCGTCTGGTTCTCCTTGCCGGAGACGGAGACGGTGAACATCGGCCGTCCCGGAGAGGACGCGACCTCGCGCAGCCGCGCCACGATGCCAAGGCGAAGCAGGAGCGCCGCCACGTCCTCCGCCAGCCCACGGCTGCAGGTGGCGAAGAAGACGGAGTTCGCGCCGCGCTGCCCCTTGGGCCGCACGTGCACCGCACCATCCGTGGCCCATAGGTGGCGCAGCAGCAGCCCAATCTGCCGGTTCGTGAGGCGGAAGGCCTCGCTGGGAATGCGCTTCTCGTGCGACCGCTGACCGAAGATGCCCAGGTCCCGCAGCCAGAGGTTCACCCCCGCCGGATGCCAGCGGTTGCCGTTGCCGCTGATGACGAGCTGGTGCCAGTTGCCGCGCCCTGCGTGCCGCGCCACCGCGGCGCCGAACTCCTGCTCCGCGGCCTGCCGAACGATTTCGCTGTTCTCCTCGGACCCGGTCGTGTAGCGCATCGGCTGGCCGCTCAGGTAGCTGCCGTCGCCGATGAGCTGCCCCAGCAGCGCCACGCGCAGGTCCGGCCACGCGACGGTCTCCGCCGGCTCCGGCACCTGCCGCGCGAGCGCCAGCCGGTCACCCGGGGCCAGGTCGCCCACCGTTACCCATCCGGCCGGACCGCGCAGCCGGTGCTCCGCGGTGGCCCGGATGCGGCGGCCGCTGGCCAGCCGGACGCTGAACACCGGCTTGGTGCCGACGCGCCACACGAGATCGGACGAGGCGCGCCGGATGCGGCCGTGCTCGTCCACCGCCAGCACCTCCGGCGTCGTACCCACCAGCTCGCGGATGGGCACCCGGCGTCCGTCCGCGAGCACCACCAGCGTGTCGCCCGTGACGCACTCACGGAGGTCCGACATCATGGGCCGCTTGTCGGGACGCTGCTCCACGGCGCGGCTGAGCTGGGAGAGGGCCACGACGGGCAGGTCCAGCTCCTTGGCCAGCGCCTTGAGGCCGCGGGAGATCTCGGAGACCTCCTGCTGCCGGTTCTCCGTCTTGCCCTTGCCCACCATGAGCTGCAGGTAGTCCACGATGACCATGGACAGGTCCGGCCGGTCGGACTTGAGGCGCCGCGCCTTGGCCCGCATCTCCAGCACGGAGATGCCCGGCGTGTCGTCGATGTAGATGGGCGCGGTGTTCAGGTAGCCCGCCGCCGTCGCCAGGCGCGCGTACTCGTCGTCCAGCAGCCGCCCGCGGCGCAGGCGGCTGGCGTCCACGCGGGCCTCCGCGCAGAGCACGCGTTGCACCAGCGACTCCTTGCTCATCTCCAGCGAGAAGAACGCGACCGGCTTCTTGGCGGAGATGGCGGCGTGCTGCGCGATGTTGAGCGTGAACGCGGTGTTGTGCACGCACACGTCGTTGGCCACGAAGTTGTGCGTTCCCGGCACGGTCAGGTCGTAGACCTGCCTGGGCCCCAGCGGCTCGATGGAGACTACCTCGTCCCAGTACACGTCGCTCGCGGCGAGTGACGCCAGCTCCGCGTCGTCCAGCGCGCGCGCGAAGGCGGCCAGGCGGTCCCGGCTGAGGGCGCGCCGGCCCACGTGCACGTTGGTCCACCCCGCGATTCCCGCGCGCCGTGCCAGCGACGCCCACGACTCCTCGCCCTTGGCCGCGGCGATGCGGTCCCACACGCCGCGCGGCACCAGGTCGCGGTTGGTCTGGTAGCGCCGCGACGACACGGCCTCGATCACCCGCGCGAGCGCGGCTTCCTTGCCGAAGATGCCGATCTCGCGCGCGAACGCCTGGATGGACCGCGCGTCGGTGACGTCGAGCTGCCACGCCGGGCGATGGCCGTCGCGATAGCGCACGCGCCGCTGCCGCAGGCTGGCGATCACGCCGAAGCGCAGCAGCAGGTGCTGGAGCTGGCGCGCCAGGCGCTCGCTGGCGGTCGCGTAGCCGAGCTGCGCCTGCCCGCTGGCCAGCACCGTCGCCCAGCCGTCCGTCGCGAACAGGCGGTTGAGGAAGAGCGCGAGCTGGCGCGGCGGCAGCGTGAACACGCACGCGGGCACCGCCTTCTCCGCCGCGCCCTTGCCCCACAGGCCGATCTCCTCCAGCCACGCCGCCAGCGGGTTGCGCTCGATGCCGGCCTCCGCCTCCGCCGCGATGCCCAGCACCGGCGCCAGCGCCTGACGCTTTGCGGCGGACGGTGCGTGGCGGCCGCGCGCCCAGTGGCTGACGGACGCGGGGCTGACCCCCACCGCCGCGGCGATGGCGCGCCCCCCGCCGCGCGCGCGGGGCAGCGCCTCCGCGACGGCGGCGGCCACGGCGTCACGCCGCTCGCGCACGACGTCCGCGTCGCGCCGCACGTTCAGGTACGGCGTCCGCGTGCCGCGCGAGTCCTCCAGCCGCACGTCGCAGCCGCCGAACTCCGCCACCGAGGCGGCGAAGTCGTCGCGCAGCCGCGGGTCGGCGTTGGTGAAGCGCGGATTGGTGCCCGTCAGGCCGCCATCGCCGATGAAATAGCCGAGAAGCGCCGCCTCGCAGTCGCGCATCTCCCGCGTCCCGGCGACCGGGATGCGGCGGGGGACGGCCACGTGGTCGCCGACGGACACCTCGCCGAGCGGCTTCCATCCCCCGATGGTCAGGAACGGGTGCGTGAGCGTGGTCTCGATCCGCCGCCCCAGGCGCGTGGTGACGCGGAACACGGGCTTGTGCCCATCGTCCACGAAC
>DASTLD010000100.1:0-13560 GCA_035715345.1 Longimicrobium sp. | reverse complement strand
CCCGGCGGCCAGATGGGCCTGTTCGACTAGGGAGCCGGCAACCGGGGCCTAGTGGACGGTGGGAGGCGGGGTGACGACGTGGGAGGGTGGGATGACGCTGTCCTGGAGCTGGAACTGGAACCTTCCCCCGTACAGCTCCCGGGTGGCCTCGAGGATGTCGTACGCCTCCGGGTTGATGTGGCCGTTGCCGCTGATGCGCCAGTGCACCCGCGCCTCGGGGTGGTTCTGGAGGATCCAGAGATCCTTCTGGAGCTGGGCGTTCACGTCCGCGCCGACGGCAAAGTTCGCGACGTTCTTGCTCTCCCGCAGCACGACCGCCTGTCCTTCGCTGAACATGTGGTCCACGTAGCGGCCGCCCCACGGCGTGCGGATGTAGACCTGCTCGGCGCCGGCGGGGCCCAGCATCTCGCTGAACTCGGTCAGCGTGATCTCGCCCCGCTGCAGCATGCCGTAGAGCCGCGCCCGCTGCACGGGCGTGAACAGCCGGGTAAAGCGCGCGGGATAGAGGCCCACCTCCTCGAAGCGGGTGACCTCCCCCAGCCGGCCGGCGAGATGCGGCGGCAGCGGGGAAGCGGAGGGCGCCGGGGTGACCGGCGCCGGCTCGGGAAGCGCGCCCGGAGCCGCGCCGACCGGCCGGCCCGCGTGCACGTGCCACACCCTCCCGGTGTCCAGGTGGGTGATCCGCCCGTTGCCCGTCGCGGGATTGATGCGCATCTCGAACAGCGTGTCCGACGGCACGTGCCGGGTGAGCACCACCAGGTCGCCGGTCCCCGGGTCCACGACGCGCGGCGAGGGCTGCCAGACCGCGCCGGGCGTCGGGCCGGGCGGGAGGGCGCCGCCCGCCGTGGGACCGGGCGGCAGCGCCGGGCGGGCACCGGGACCCCCGGTCAGGGCGGGCGGCGCCGGGCCGGGAGGCGGCGCCGCCCGTGCGGCGCGCGCCATCCGCGCGTTGTAGCTCACCCGCCCCACCAGCATGCGGGTGCCGCGCGTGAGCGCCGGGGCGATGGTCAGCCCCAGCGAAGCCGCGTCCACCGCGGCCTGGAACCGCGCGATCGCGGCGTCATCGTAGCCCGCCACGCCCGCGTGCGACGCGGCCGAGAGCAGGTCCGCCCGCGCCGAGCTGCGCACCGCGGCGGCGGTCGTCGCGGCCAGCGAGGTCACCGCCCCGGCCGTGGCCAGGCCGCCGCCCAGCCCCGCCGCCAGCGCGCCCATCAGCGCCGTGACGATCAGCAGGGTCGTCCACAGCTCCCGCCAGCGGTCGTTGCTCGAGAACTCCTCGCCGATCCACTCCGCGTACCGCGGGTCGACCGCGGCGTACATGGAGATCAGGTCCTCGACGGAGCCGCGGATGGCGGAGTCGAAGAGGAAGTCGTCGTCCGAGGCCACCTCGCCCTTGATGCGGTCGATGTCGTCCAGCAGCTCCTCCAGCTTGCCGATGAGCCCCGAGGCCTCGATGTCGCCCTCGTCGATCAGCGGCTGGTAGCCGCGGCCCGGGAGGAACTCGTTGCTCAGCACGCTGGTGTCGGAGATGAACATCCGCAGCAGCGGCTGGCCGTCCAGGTACGCGGCGAGCTCCCGCTCCTTGCGCCGGAGCGCCTCCTGCGCCGGCACGCGCGCCCGCGTCACCACCAGGCGGATGGCCGGCACGGTGTAGCCCGGGTCCACCGCTTCGCGGTCGATCACCGCGAGCTCGGCCGGGTCGGGGTCGTACTCCTCTCCCGAGCCGAGCATGGAAGTGGCAATGGCGCGGGCGTCCGGATCGGAGGGATCCGTGAAGCCCAGGCGCTGCGCGGCCTCCGCGATCTGCGCGTCGGTGGGGGAGCGGCGCGCGCCCAGGACCGCGAGCGCGGCGAGGAAGTCCGGGAACTCGTCCGCCGGGTATCCCATGCGGCGCAGGGCATCGCGGCTGAACGTGTTCCGGATGTAGTTGCCGATGCCGATGGTGGCGACCGGCGCCCCGCCCATCACCCCTTCGGGCGGGAGGTGGACGCTGATCAGGTCGTCGTAGGCGTGCACCAGGGCCTTCGCGTTCCACACCTCCCTGCCCAGCTCGTTGGCCCGCGGGACCCCGGCCCGCAGTGCCTCGGCCGCCTCCTCCGATCCCTCCCCGTCGGGGCCGGTGACCTGGGCCCGCACCACGGTGTCCACCCAGGCGTACATCGTCTCCATCCGGAAGAGGAGGAGCTGGCGCGCGTTGGCGGTGTAGTCCGCCCGCACGGCCTCCCGGGTCATGTCCAGCCCGGCGATGGGAGCGTCCTCCGGCTCCAGCGCCGACGGGTCGAGGCACTCGCCGATCATCAGGTCGGCGTCGTCGAGCAGGCTCACCGAGGCTTCCGCCTCGTCCGCGGACGACGTCAACAGCTCGGGATGCTCGCTGGCCTGCCGCCAGTACGCCTCGCGGAGCGTGGATAGGTTCTCCAGCTCGCCCCCCGGCGCCAGGAACGGGTCCGCCTCGACCCGGTCCTCCAGCATCCCGATCATGGCCTCGAGCTCCTCCGGCGAGTACTCGTCGGCCATCCCGGGCGTCCAGGTCGTCGTGGTGAGCTGGTCCTCCAGGTCGAACTGCAGGCCGGCGCGGCCCGCCGCGCCCTGCTGGGCCACGTGCGCGACCTCGTGCGCCAGCAGCCGGTCGCCGGCGGCGGTGCCCGGCGAGTACCGGCCCGGGCCGAACACGATGTCGCGGCCCGCGGTGAACGCGCGCGCCCCCAGGCCGCGCGCGACGCGCCCGGCGGCGGGATCGGCGTGCACGCGCACCGCGGCGAGGTCGACCCCCACCCGCGGGCCGAGCTCGTCCCGCACCGGCTCCGGGAGCGGCTCGCCCGGACCCAGGGGAAGCGCCGGGCCGCGGCCCGGCGGGGAGGCGGGGGGTGGGACCGGCGCTCCCAGCGGCCGCGCGCCCTCCCCGGCAAAGTCGCGGGCCTGATGCTCCGCCGGTCCGCTCCGATCCCCGAGTCCCAGGTAGCGCGGCAGCCCGGCCGGCGAACCGGCGTGGGCAGGCGCGCCCTGCGCGTGGGGATCGGGCGCGGGGTGGGGTGCGGGAGCAGCGCGTTCCTCGAAGCTCTTTCGCATCGGCGGGCTGCGGCGAGAGGGGCGCCGTGGCGGGCAACTCCGCATGCTAACGCGTTCACGCCCGGGTGGACAGCAAAAACCGGCGGCACCCCGACCCGGGTGCCGCCGCTCGCGGGCACGCGCCGCGCGACCAGACCGGCGTGGACGGCGGGGGGATGACGGCGGTGGCCTCGATCTCCACGCTGGCGCGCCTCCAGCAGCCCCGGCCACGACCACCACGGCCATCGGCGGAAAGTGGCGGCCAAAGCGCTCGCGGTAGACGCGGCCGATCTCCGCCGTGTTGCTGAGGTAGCGTTCGCGGTCGGTGACGTACCACGTGAGGCGCGTCACGTGCTCCGGGCCCGCGCCGGCCTCGCGCAGCACCGCGCACACGTTCCTCTGCGGCTCTCTTTTTTCCTCTGCGGCTCTGCGTGAAAATGCTGTTTTCAGTTCGCCTGGCCGTGGATGGATCACCCGGTCGGGCGTCGGCACGGGGGCGCCCAACCCGGTCCGCGTCAGCCCTGCGATCTACATCATCATCGTTGACAATGCCGCCATCCCGACGCAACCGTGCCTACGTTCGGTAGGCGACAGGATATTCCATTCTTCAAAATGGGGGTCACAATGAACGCACTCGGATTCGGAAAGAACGTCACCGGCGGCGGCCCCAGTCCAACCCGCATCGCCGTGACCCAGGCGGCCAACACCGGTTCCGGCAGCCTGGCCAACGCGATCGGTCTGGCGAACGCCAACTCGCGAGCCGACGCGAGCCTCCACCAGGAGATCGTGATCGGAAGCCCCGGCAGCGCGCTCACGGTCAAGGCGAACGATACCAACCTGGTCGTCACCGCCCGCAACCTGACCATCCGCGCCATCGGCGGCGCCGTGATCAGGCGCAACCACCTGGTGTTCGACTGCGCGTCCGCGGACAACATCATCCTGCGCGACCTGAGCTTCGACAGCGACGGCACCAGCGACCCGGAGGACTGCATCACCATCGACGGCAGGGTGGGACGGCAGCCGACCGGCTTCTGGATCGACCACTGCTCGTTCGAGGCGTTCCGCGACATGTGCATCACCAGCTACACGCGCGACCTGCCGGGCCAGGCGCCGCCCCTCCTCATCAGCATCTCCTCCTGCCGGTTCAACGACCGGAACCCGAGCGGCACGGCCAGCTTCAACCACGGCGCGGTCGGGATCTACGGCGCCACGAAACACTTTCCTGACGACACGCGGACGAACACGTACGCCACGATATACGGCAACTACTTCCGCCACACCCGCCGCCGGTCGCCGCGAAGCACGCAGCTGACCCTGGTCCATGCCTTCAACAACGTGCTGGACGAGTGGGGAAGCACCATCGCGACCGAGCTCCAGCAGAACGGCATGGCGTCGGGGAACTTCGGGCTCCTGGTGGCCGTCGCGAACTACTTCCAGGCGGGCAGGCTCAAGGAGGCGATCGAGGTCGCGGGCGGCAAAAAGCCCGCCCGCCTCAGCGTACCCGCCAGGGGGGCGCGGGTGAACCAGTACCGCAACGATGCCATTCCCGCCGTCCTGGTCGGCCAGCGGATTGCCCTCCTCCGGCAGTACGCGAGTGGGTTGGGCACCGGGACCGTGCCTCCCCGGGGCGACCCGATGACCGACGCGCTGGCGCAGACGATCCGGAATACGGCCGGCGCCCGGGTAACGGCGGCGTAGCGACGGGCCTGGCCCGGCCGCGGGGGAGGATGGGATTCTTCGACGGAAAAGAAGGTCTCACGCAGAGACGCAGAGGACGCGGAGAACTGATCTGTTCTCTGCGTCCTCCGCGTCTCTGCGTGATGCTTTTCAGTTCGTCGGCGCCTGGCCCAGGATGTTGAGCTTCTGCCAGATCTTGGCGGTCAGGCCGGTGGTGAGCGTCTCCACCTCGTCCACGGCGGCCAGCACCACGTGGTCGTCGAAGTTCTGCGCGTACAGCGCCGCCAGCTTGCTGTTGAGCGCCAGCATCTCGCTGCAGTAGTCCAGGTATCGCCCCAGCTGGTCGCGATCCAGGCTGCGCGTGGGTGACGAAGGCGTGGCCGCCGCCGCGCCGCGCAGGTGGCTGTCCGGGTCCTTGGTGAGCTGGTGCATGTCGATGATGTGCGCCACCGCGCGCAGGTCGCGCAGCGCCCGCAGCGCCTTGCGCCGCTTGAAGCGCGCCTCCGCCGTCACCAGGAACCAGATGCCGCCGCCCAGGATGATGGCCTCGTTGGTGGCCGCCTCCGTGGCCTGCAGCAGCTCCGCCGCGCCGAACTCCGCCGAGCGCACGTCCAGCCGCAGCACGAGGCTCGCCAGCAGGAGCAGCAGCAGCGCGATCAGCAGCCCCGCGCCGGCCCGCAGCCACAGGTGCGGCCGCGCCGCCCACTCCAGCCGCGCCGCCGTCGTCCGCGCGATCTCCAGCATCTGCCCCGCGATCCACCCCAGCCCGCTGCCGGGAAAGCGCTCCTCGATGCGCCGCCGCAGCGCGTCCAGCGTCTCGATGATGCGCTCCGGCTCCAGCACCGCGGCCGACGGCCGCGGGCGGGGATCGAGCGGCGGGACGATCTCGGGCGATCCAGTCACGGGCGGTTCTCCGCGTCCCCTGCGTTCAACCTCTCCGTTGCCCTCTGCGCGATGCCGTCGCCGTCCCGGCGGGCTAGAGCGGGGGCGCCGGCGGCGGGGGGATGACGGCCGTCGCCTCGATCTCCACGCTGGCGCGCGGCTCCAGCAGCCCGGCCACGACCACGACGGCCATCGGCGGAAAGTGGCGGCCAAAGCGCTCGCGGTAGACGCGGCCGATCTCGGCCGTGTTGCTGAGATAGCGTTCGCGGTCGGTGACGTACCACGTGAGGCGCGTCACGTGCTCCGGGCCCGCGCCGGCCTCGCGCAGCACCGCGCACACGTTCGCCAGCGCCTGCCCCACCTGCGAGGCGAAGTCGTCCGTCTCGACGACGCAGGTCTCGGGGTTCCAGCCGATCTGGCCGGCCACGAACACCAGGCGCCCCTCCGCCTCCACGCCGTTCGCGTATCCCTTCGGCGGCGCCCACCCCGGCGGCTGCAGGAAGCGCATGGCTACGCCCCCTCGCGCAGGCGGAAGCGCTGCAGCTTGCCCGTCTGCGTGCGCGGCAGCGCGTCCACGAAGGTGATGCGGCGCGGGTACTTGTACGGCGCGATGGTGGCCTTCACGTGCTCCTGCAGCGTCTTGACCATCGCCTCGCCGGGCGCGTGGCCGGGGCGCAGGACCACGAACGCGCTCACCACCTGCCCCCGCTCCTCGTCCGGCAGCCCCACCACGCCGCACTCCAGCACGGCCGGGTGCTCCAGCAGCACCGCCTCCACCTCCGGCCCGGCGATGTTGTAGCCGGCGGAGATGATCATGTCGTCCGTGCGCGCCTGGTACCAGAAGTAGCCGTCCTCGTCCATCCGGTAGGCGTCGCCGGTCAGGTTCCACCCGTCGCTGACGTACGCGCGCTGCCGCTCCTCGTCGTCCAGGTAGCGGCACCCGGTGGGCCCGCGCACCGCCAGCCGGCCGATGGTCCCCGGCGGCAGCGCCTCGCCGTCCGGCCCGATCACGCGCGCCTGGTAGCCGGGAACGGTCTTGCCCGTCGAGCCGGGGCGGATGTCGTCGCCCGACGCGCTGATGAAGATGTGCAGGATCTCGGTGGACCCGATGCCGTCGATGATCCGGATCCCCGTCGCCGCGTGGAAGGCCTCGAACGTCGGCTGCGGCAGCGTCTCGCCGGCGGAGACGCACTTCCTGAGCGACGAGATGTCGTGCTGCGGCGCCAGATCCACCATCGCCCGGTACGCGGTGGGCGCGGTGAACAGGACGGTGACGCGGTGCCGCGCGATGGCCGCCACCAGGTTGGGCGGCGTGGGCTGCTCCAGCAGCAGCGCCGCCGCGCCGAAGCGCAGCGGGAACAGCAGCAGCCCGCCCAGCCCGAAGGTGAACGCCAGCGGCGGCGAGCCGGTGAAGACGTCGTCCGCGTCCGGGCGCAGCACGTACCGCGGAAAGCAGTCCGTGATGGCCATCACGTCGCGGTGGAAGTGCATGGTGCCCTTGGGCTTGCCCGTCGTCCCGCTGGTGAACGCGATGAGCGCCACGTCGTCCGCGGCCGTGTCCACGTTGGGAAAGTCCGCCGGCTTGCCCCGCATCATCGCGTCCAGCGAGTCACCGTCCTCGCCCCAGGTCACGACGCGCCGGAGCACGGGAGCCTGGGCCCGCGCGTCGTGCAGGTCGTTGGCGAGGCGCGCGTCGGTCAGGGCCAGCTCGATGCGGGCCTTCTCCGCCACCTGCGCCAGCTCGCGGGCCCGCAGCAGCGGCATGGTGGCGACGACGATCCCGCCGGCCTTGAGGATGCCGAACCAGCAGGCCGCCATCATCGGCGAGTTGGGGCCGCGCAGCAGCACGCGGTTGCCGGGCACCAGACCCAGGTCGTCGCGCAGCGCGTGGGCGATGCGGCTGGCCTGCTCCAGCAGCTCGCGGTAGCTCCAGCGCCCGCCGTCCCACAGGATGGCGGTGCGGTCCGCGTGCCCGCCCTCCACCATGCGGTCCAGCAGCTCCACCGCGCAGTTGAGCCGCGCGGGATACGCCAGCTCGGGGATGCCGGAAAAGTCCAGCTCCGGCCACAGCTCGCGCGGCGGCAGGTGGTCGCGCGCGAAGGTGTCCACGTGCGCGGTGGGCGTGGCGGGAGCGTCCGGCTGGAGCACGGTCGACATCGGGGCCGCTCCTTGCGGGAAGAGGGGTTCAACCATCGTTGTCGTCATCGGCCAGGCTGCGCCCGGGAGATCAGCGTTACGCGTCCTCCGCACCGCGCAGGAGCTGCTGGGCGATGACCAGCTTCTGGATCTCGCTGGTGCCCTCGTAGATGCGCAGCGCGCGGATCTCGCGGTACAGCGTCTCCACCGGCGCGCCGCTCACCACGCCGCGCCCGCCGAAGAGCTGCACGGCCGCGTCGATCACGCGCTGGGCGGCCTCGGTGGCGTGGAGCTTGGCCATCGCGGCCTCGCGGGTGACGCGCTCCGCGCCCGAATCGCGCGTCCACGCCGCACGATAGACCAGCAGCGCGCTCGCGTCCACCTCCAGCGCCATCTCGCCCAGCCTGGCCTGCGTGAGCTGGAAGTCGGCGAGGGGCTGTCCGAAGGCGCGGCGCTCACGCGTCCAGCGCACCGCCTCGTCCAGCGCGCGCCGCGCGAAGCCGAGCGCGGCCGCGCCCACGGTGGTGCGGAAGACGTCCAGCGTGGCCAGCGCCACCTTCATCCCCGCCCCCGCCTCTCCCACGAGCGCATCCTCCGGCACGCGGCAGTCCTCGAACTCCAGCGTGCCCAGGGGATGCGGGGCGATGACGTCGATGCGCTCGCTGACACGCAGCCCCGGGTTGTCGGCCTCCACGACGAAGGCCGCGTAGCCGCGCTCGCCGGCCTCGGGAAAGCGGCAGAAGACGACGTAGTGGTGGGCGATGCCGGCGTTGGAGATCCACGTCTTGCGCCCGTCGATGGCAAAGCCGCCCTCTACCCGCCGGGCCGTCGTGGTCATCGCCGCCACGTCCGAGCCCGCGTCCGGCTCCGACAGCGCGAACGCGGGGATGCGCTCGCCGGCGGCGGCGGGCGACAGGTAGCGCGCGCGCTGCGCCTCGCTGCCGAAGAGCGAGATGGCGCCCGAGCCCAGCCCCTGCAGCGCGAACGCGAAGTCCGCCAGCCCCGAGAACCGTCCCAGCGTCTCGCGGATGATGCAGAGCGAGCGCACGTCCAGCCGCTCGTGCGCGCCGCCGTGCGGGGCGGGCACCGCGTAGCGCAGCCACCCGCCCTGCCCCAGCCGCCGCACCCACTCGCGGCAGGCGGCATCCACGTCCGCCTCCCCGTGCCCCATCTCCGACGCCTGCGCCTGCGCCCACGCGTCCAGCTCCGCCGCCAGGCGCCGGTGCGCGTCGGTGAAGAACGGCCAGGAGAGGAAGGTGCGGTCGGGCATCAGGTGATCGATGCGGGGTTCAGTGTGCGGGCGGCGCTGCCGTTCAACCAGGACCATCCAGGCGCGGCGGCCGCCATCCGGCCGGCGGTTGAAACCGCGCCTCCAAAAGCACGAAGTCCGCCTGCGCGGACTGCACGCGGAGGGCGGCGCCGGTCCCTGGGCACCGGCGCAGGCGGGCGCCCCCACCCGCTCGCTTAGGCTCGCACCCTCCCCCAAGTCTGGGGGAGGGTTGATCGGCCTGCGCGCGACAGCTCGCTCCCACGCAGTTCAGGTTTCCGCTCTCTCGCTCCACAGCGGATCTGGTCCGTGGGGCGCCGGTGCAACCAAGACCATCAACCTGGACGCTGGCACCCGGCCGGCGGTTGAAACCGCGCCTCCAAAAGCACGCAGTCCGCCTGCGCGGACTGCACGCGGAGGGCGGCGCCGGTACGTGGCACCGGCGCAGGCGGGCGCCCCCACCGCTCGCTTAGGCTCGCACCCTCCCCCAAGTCTGGGGGAGGGTTGATGGGCCTCCGCGCGAACCTCGCCTCGCGCAGTTCAGGTCTCCCCTCTCCGCGCGCCGCGCGCACGGACGACGGCGAGGCGCGCCCGAGCCGGTGCGGCGCGGGGGGAGGGGCCGGGGGAGGGGCCTCCCCGCGCAGACCCCTGCCCTCTTTCGGCGCACTCACGCACTCAATTCCCTTCGAACACCGGCTTCTCCTTCGCGGCGAAGGCGCGGTAGGCCCGCGCGAAGTCCTCCGTCTGCATGCAGATGGCCTGGGCCTGCGCCTCCGCCTCGATGGCCTCGTCCACGCCCATGGCCCACTCCTGGTGCAGGCAGCGCTTGGTGATGCCGTGCGCGAAGGTGGGCCCCGCCGCCAGCGAGCGCGCCAGCGCCAGCGCCTCGTCCTGCAGCGCCTCCGGCTCCACCACGCGGTTGTAGAAGCCCCAGCGCTCCGCCTCCTCGCCCCCCATCGTGCGCCCCGTGTACAGCAGCTCGCTGGCGCGCCCCTGCCCGATGATGCGCGGCAGCAGCGCGCAGGCGCCCATGTCCGCGCCGCTCAGCCCCACCTTCGTGAACAGGAAGGCCACCTTGCTGCGCGCCGTCCCCAGCCGCAGGTCGCTCGCCATCGCCATGATGGCGCCCGCGCCCACGCACGCCCCGTCGATGGCCGCGATGATCGGCTGCGGGCAGCCGCGCATCGCCTTGACCAGGTCGCCGGTCATGCGCGTGAAGGCCAGCAGGTCGTCCATCCGCCCCGCCTGCTTCATGCCCACCAGGGGGCCGATGATCTCGTGCACGTCGCCCCCGGAGCAGAAGTTCTCGCCCGCGCCGGTCACGATCACCACCTTCACGTCCGTCGCGAAGGAGAGGCTGCGGAAGGTGTCGCGCAGCTCCGCGTAGCTCTCGAACGTCAGCGGATTCTTGCGCTCGGGGCGGCTCAGCGTCACGGTGGCGACGGGGCCGTCCACGTGCCAGTGGAAGCTCGTGGGGTGGAAGTCGGCGGCCAGCAGCTTGGTGGTCATCGAAACAGTGCGGGAGTGCGAAAGTGCGAGAGTGCGAAAGCGTCGGTCAGAGGGCGACGACCAGGCCGGCGGCGATCAGCACCTTGGGGTCGAACTCCTGCCCGGGCACGCGCGCGAACACGCTGAGCGTGAAGCCCGCGTGCAGGAAGGTGAGGGTGTCGTCGATCCCCACCCAGGTCCGGTCCGGCCCCACCAGCCACGGGTCTCCCATGGTGCGCAGCACCGCGAGCTGCATGCGCGCGGTGCTGTGGAACGGCATCCCCACCGTCTTCCCGATCCCCACCTGCGCGCCGCCGAACCCCCGCTCCACCGTCAGCGACCAGCCCGACCAGTCGTCCTTCGTGCGGTGATCCACCAGCGCCAGGCCCACGAACCCCGAGAGCTTCATCGGATATCCCAGGCGCACCCCGGCGATGGGCTCGATCGGCCGGCCCCGGATCCGGGTCGTGTCCGGGACCTCCGCCTGCGCGTGCGCCGCGGCGGGCGCGATGAGGGCGAACAGGAGGGCGAGCAGGACGGCCGGCGGTCGGGGCATGATGGTGTCAGGGGCAGAAGTGGAGTATGGAACGGCGGCCGTCATGGATTGGGGAGACGGGGATCGTCCTCGTCTTCGGCGGAGAGCACGCGCACGCGGTTGCGGCCCTCGCCCTTGGCCAGGTACAGCGCCCGGTCCGCGCGCTCCACCAGGCGCCGCGGCGGCACGCTGGCGCCGGGCATGGAGCAGGCCACGCCCGCGCTGATGGTGACCACCTGCGCCACGCGCGAGCCGTGGTGGGGAATGCACGCGCCCTGCACCCGCTCGCGCAGCATCTCGCCCACGCGGCGCGCGCCGTCCAGCTCCGTCGCCGGCAGCAGCACGGCGAACTCCTCGCCGCCGTAGCGCGCCACCAGGTCGCCCGCGCGGTGCAGGCTCTCGCGCAGCGTGCGGGCCACCCGGCGCAGGCACGCATCGCCCATCTGGTGGCCGTGCAGGTCGTTGTACTCCTTGAAGCTGTCGATGTCCAGCATCACCAGCGACAGCGGCGCGCGGGCGCGGACGGCGCGGCGCCACTCCAGCTCCAGCCGCCGGTCGAAGCGCCTGCGGTTGGCGATGCCGGTCAGCCGGTCGCGGCCGGACAGGCGCGCCAGGCGGCGGTTGGCGCGGCGCAGCTCCGCGTTCGTGGACTCGAGCTGGCGGTTGACCGACGCCAGGTGGATGGCGCCCGCGAGCTGGTCCGCGAAGGTGTTGAACACCGCCAGGTTCTCCGCGGTGAACACCTCCGGGCCGGTGGCCTCCAGGTTCAACGCCCCGAGCGGGCGCTCGCCCAGCCGGATGGGCACCACGTACTCGGAGCGCACCTCGGGGTCCACGTCCAGGTACTCCGGGTCCGCCTTCACGTCCGGCACCAGCTGCGGCTCGCCGGTGCGCAGGGCGCGGCCCACGATGCCGTAGCTGAGCGGCCAGCGCTGCTTCCGCGCCACCCGGAGCGTGGCGCCGCCCGCGGTGGCCGTCTGCTCGAACTCGCGCTTCTCGTCGTCGTAGAGCAGGATGGCCGCGGTGGCCAGGGGAAAGTGGTGATGGACGTACTCGACGATGCGCGACAGCAGCAGGTCCAGCTCCCCCGCGTCCAGCGCCGCCTTGGACACCTCGCGCACCATCTCCAGCAGCCGCGCGCGCCGCCGCACCTCCTCGTACAGCCGCGCGCTGGCGATGGCCCCCGCCACCTGCTCCGCCACCGTCTCCAGCAGGGGAAGCTGGTCGCGGAAGGCGCCGGGGCGCGTGCTCTCCAGGTTCAGCACGGCCAGCGTGCGGTCGCCGTGGCGGACGGGGACG
Source organism: Longimicrobium sp. (assembly GCA_035715345.1). GTDB lineage: Bacteria > Gemmatimonadota > Gemmatimonadetes > Longimicrobiales > Longimicrobiaceae > Longimicrobium. The sequence goes on along the minus strand of DASTLD010000100.1, from coordinate 1,228 downwards.
CACAGCTCGGAGCGCACGCCGGGCAGCGTGTCCACGTAGTTCTCCGCCTGCTCCACGTCGTCCAGCAGGATGGGCCGGCCGCTGAGCGCCACCTCGCCCACCACGCCGGTGCCCAGCGGGCGCGAGTAGCCCACGGCGATGGTGGTGGGCAGCTCGGTGGAGAGCGCCTCGCACACGAAGCGGTGGTGCTCGCGGTCCACGGAGGCGCAGGCCACGAACTCCCAGCCGAACTTGGCGCGCAGCACGTCCACCACGCGCTGGAGCATGGGGCGCAGCTCCAGCTCCGAGCTGGCGATGCGCGCCACCTCGTTGAGCACCTCCAGCCGCCCCGCGTCCAGCGCCAGGGTCACGTCACCTCCACGCCCGCCACCACGATGGCCTGCCCCGTCACCGCCGCCGCCTCGGGGCTGCACAGCCACGCGACGGCGCCCGCCACCTCCTCCGGCCGGATCAGGCGGCCGATGCCCATCGGCCGCACCATCATCTTCAGCGCCTCCTCCTGGCTCCGCCCCGCGGCGACGAGCGCGGAGACGGCGTGACCGCTCATGTCCGTGTCCGTGTAGCCGGGGCAGACGGCGTTGGCGGTGATGCCCTGCCGCGCCGTCTCCGCCGCCAGCGCGCGGGTCAGGCCCACCACGCCGTGCTTGGACGCGCAGTACGCCGCGATGTGCGAGGCGCCCTTGAGCCCGGCGATGGAGGCGACGTTGACGATCCTGCCCTCCCCCGCCGCCTGCATGGCGGGCAGGACGGCGCGCGTGCAGAGGAAGGTGCCGGTCAGGTTGACGGCGATGAGCCGGTCCCACAGCTCCCGGCTGGTCTGCGCGAACGGCGCCCCCTCCGCCTGCCCCGCGTTGTTGACCAGGATGTACGGCGGTCCCAGCGCCTCCGCCGCGCGATCGAAGGCCCCGGCCACGCCCTCCTCGTCCGTCACGTCGCAGACGATGCCCTGCGCGCGGATGCCGTGCTCCAGGACCAGCTGCGACGCCGCCTCCTGCAGCCGTGCCGCGTCGCGCCCGGTCAGGGTCAGGTGCGCGCCGCGCGCCGCCAGCGCCCCCGCGATGGCCAGCCCGATGCCGCGCCCGCCGCCGGTGATGATCGCGTGCCTGCCCGCCAGTGTCTGCTCCGACATCCCGCCTCTCGAGTGTAGCCGACAACGACGATTCCCGCTCGCGACGCTGACATCCGCACAGCGCGGGCGCCCCCACCCGCTCGCTTAGGCTCGCACCCT
>DASTLD010000099.1:0-22453 GCA_035715345.1 Longimicrobium sp. | reverse complement strand
GCGTGCCCGGAGCCGTCCGGGTGCGCGGCAGCTCGCGGGCGCGGGGGAGGGGGCCGGGGGGTGGGGCCCCGCGGTAGAACGCCGCCCCGCTCCCAGCCTGGCTCCCCAGCCGGCCAAACGCACGGATCGAAGCGCCCGTCTCCCGTCCACACCTCGCCTAATCACGCCCACGGATTGACACTTGCGCGATGCGCGGGTAGATTGTCGCTCCACATTGCCGGAAAAGTGGGGACCGGCGGGTCCCCCACCTTTCGGCTCGCGCGCCCACGGCGCGTGATGCTGCCAGGTCCGCGTACGCGGCGCGCATCCCCGAGGCTCCCCACCGGAGCGGCGGCGGGAGCGGTCGTGCATGGGGACGGACCTGAGCTGATCGGGTCCGTCTTTTTTGTACCCGTCAATCTCGGAGAGCGAGTTATCAACGACAGGCTGCGAGTAAACCGCCAGATCCGCATCAGCCCCGTCCGCGTCATCGACCCGGCCGGCGAGCAGGTCGGGATCATCCCGGTCGAGCAGGCGCTTTCCATGGCGGAGGAGCAGGGGCTGGACCTGGTGGAGGTCGCACCCATGGCCCGGCCGCCCGTCTGCCGCATCATGGACTACGGCCGGTACAAGTACGAGGAGCAGCGGCAGGCGCGCGAGGCGCGCAAGAAGCAGCACCACGTGCAGATCAAGGAAGTGAAGATGCGCCCGGGCATCGAGGACCACGACTTCGACTTCAAGGTCCGCCATGCCAAGAAGTTCCTGCAGGAAGGGAACAAGGTGAAGCTCACCATGATGTTCCGCGGCCGGCAGATGGCGCACCCGGAGTACGGCCGGCAGGTGCTGGACCGGGTCTTCGAGGAGCTCAAGGAGCTCTCCAAGGTCGAGTCGCACCCGATGATGGAAGGGCGGAGCATGACGATGATGCTGGCTCCCCTCAAGACCAACGCCCCCGCCTGAGCGGGCGCAGACCGAAAGGGAAGTACCGATGCCCAAGATGAAGAGCCACCGCGGGGCGGCCAAGCGGTTCAAGAAGACCGCCAGCGGCCGCATCAAGCGCGGCAGCGCGTTCCACAGCCACATCCTGACCAAGAAGTCGCCGAAGCGGAAGCGGAACCTGCGCGGCACCACCATGCTCGCCAAGGCGGACGAGAAGCGCGTCACGCGCCTGCTCGCCTCCTGACCGCGCGCCGTTTTTTCCGTAACGAAGACCCGGGAAGGACTCTGAGATGCCTCGTGTAAAGAACAACGTCGCCCGTCTGCGCAGGAAGAACCAGATCCTGGCGCAGGCCAAGGGATATTTCGGCCGCCGCAAGAACCTGTACAAGACGGCCAAGGAGGCGGTGGAGCGCGCGCACAAGTACGCGTACCGCGACCGCAAGAACCGCAAGCGCGAGTTCCGCCGCCTGTGGATCGTGCGCATCAACGCGGCCGCGCGCATGAACGAGCTGTCGTACTCGCGCTTCATGGACGGCCTCAAGAAGGCCGGCATCGAGATCGACCGCAAGGTGCTCGCGGACCTCGCGGTGCGCGATCCCAACGCGTTCAACCAGCTCGCCAGCGCCGCCAAGACGAGCCTGGCCGCCTGACGCGGCACGCTCGACAGGGCTTGAAGCGGCGCCGGAGAACTCCTTCTCCGGCGCCGCTTTGCGTCTGCGGGGTGGCGAAACGGCGTGCGGCGGCTAAGTTCAGGAAAAGCGGGGGCAACGGGCCATGAGCGAGACGACAACGGTGATCGACGACCTGATCGCGCAGCTCGGCGGGCTGCAGCGCGAGGGCCAGGACGCGGTGCGCGCCGCGGACTCCGCCGAGGCGCTGGAGGCGCTGCGCGTGGAGTACCTGGGGCGCAAGGGCCGCCTCACGTCCATCCTGCGCCGCCTGGGCGAGCTGGGCCCGGAGGAGCGGCCGGCGGTGGGCGCGGAGGCCAACCGCGTCAAGGCGGCGCTCTCCGCCGCCCTGGACGAGCGCGCCGCCGCCTTCGCCGGCGCGGGGGACGAGGGGCCGGGGGTGGACCTGACGCTGCCGGGGCGCGGGCGCTGGCGGGGCGGGGTGCACCCGGTGACCCTGGTGATCGACGAGATCTGCGACATCTTCCGCGACCTGGGCTTCAGCATCGTGGCGGGCCCGGAGCTGGAGACGGTGGACTTCAACTTCACCAAGCTCAACTTTCCGCTGGACCACCCGGCGGCGGACATGCACGACACCTTCTACGTGTCGGACGGCCTGCTGCTGCGCACGCACACCTCGCCGGTGCAGGCGCGGGTGATGGAGAAGTTCCAGCCGCCGGTGCGCGTCGTCGTGCCCGGCACCGTCTACCGCCGCGACCCGTTCGACGCCAGCCACGCGCCGGCGTTCGAGCAGGTGGAGGGGCTGGCGGTGGACGAGGGCATCACCTTCGGCGACTTCAAGGCCACGCTGTCGCTGTTCGCGCGCCGCTTCTTCGGCCCGGACGCCCGGACGCGCTTCCGCCCGTCGTTCTTCCCCTTCACCGAGCCGTCGGCGGAGGTGGACGTGTCCTGCCGCATCTGCGGGGGCGGGGGATGCAGCGCCTGCAAGCAGACGGGGTGGATGGAGATCATGGGCGCGGGCATGGTGCACCCCAACGTCTTCGCGGCCGCGGGATACGACGCGGAGCGCTACACGGGCTACGCCTTCGGCATGGGCCCGGGCCGCATTGCCATGCAGCGCTACGGCCTGCCCGACATCCGGCTGCTGTACGAGAGCGACGTGCGGTTCCTGCGGCAGTACGCTTGAACTGCAGGTTACAGGTTACAGGGTACAGGTTACAGCCTGCGGGGGTGGCGCGTGCGCCAGCCCTCGCGCGCGGTGCCGACCGAGACGAATCCGAGGGACGGGCCGGGAGGCCGGCGTGACTGCCGGCTGTAACCTGTAACCTGTCCCCTGTCCCCTTCCGTCATGAACATCTCCTATCGCTGGCTCCAGTCCATCGCGCCCGGGCTCGAGGGCACGCCGCAGCAGATCGCGGAGCGCCTGGCCCTGCTCGGCGCGCCGGTGGACGACCTCGTGGACCTGGGCGCCGGGCTGGGCGACGTGGTCATCGCCCACGTCACGGACGTGCGGCAGCACCCCAACGCCGACCGCCTGCGCCTGTGCACCGTGGACGACGGCACCGGCGCCGCGCTCCAGGTGGTGTGCGGCGCGCCCAACGTGGAGCCGGGCCGCTTCTATCCCTTCGCGCGCATCGGGTCCTCGCTTCCGGGCGGCATCGAGATCAAGAAGGCCAAGCTGCGCGGCGAGGCCAGCGAGGGCATGCTGTGCTCCGCGCGCGAGCTGGGGCTGGGGCGCGACCACTCCGGGCTGATGACGCTCAGCGGCGAGTGGGCGCCGGGGACGAACTTCCGCCAGGCGCTGGGGCTGGACGACTGGCGGCTGGAGGTGGACGTGACCCCCAACCGGGGCGAGCTGCTGTCGCACCTGGGCGTGGCGCGCGAGCTGGCCCCGCGCGGGGAGGACGGCATCGAGCTCCCCGCGTTCCCCGGTGACCGCGGCGCCGACTTTCCCGTGGTCCCCGCCAAGCGCGAGGGCGAGGTGTGCGGCATCGCGCTCCGCATCGAGGACAAGGAGGCCTGCCCGCGCTACATGGGCGCCGTGGTGCGCGGCGTGAGGGTGGCGCCGTCGCCGGAGTGGCTGGCGGCGCGGTTGCGCGCGGTGGGGCTGCGGCCCATCAACAACGTGGTGGACGCCACCAACTACGTGCTGCACGAGCTGGGGCAGCCGCTGCACGCCTTCGACCTGCACCGCCTGCGCGGCGGCCGCATCGAGGTGCGCGCCGCCCGCGCCGGCGAGACGCTGACGACGCTGGACGGTGTGGCGCGCACCCTGGACCCCGCCGACCAGGTGATCGCGGACGGGCAGGGGCCGGTGGCGCTCGCGGGGGTGATGGGCGGCCAGGACAGCGAGGTGGGCGACGCCACCACGGACCTGTTCCTGGAGTGCGCCCTCTTCTCCGCGAAGGCCGTGCGCCGCACGGCGCGGCGGCTGGGGCTCTCCACGGACGCGTCCTACCGCTTCGAGCGCTGCGTGGACCCGGAGGGCCAGCCGGAGGCGCTGCGCCGCGTGGTGGAGCTGATCCTGTCCGTCGCCGGAGGGACGGCGGAGGGCGCGGTCGATCTCAATCCCAAGCACTACGAGCGCGTGGCCGTCGCGCTGCGGCCGGAGCGCGTGGAGCAGGTGCTGGGCGTTCCCGTGGCCGCGGCCGAGATCCGCGCGCTGCTGGAGCCCATCGGCTTCGAGGTCAACACGCGTCCCAAGCCCATGCGCGTGCTGGTGCCCGGCTTTCGCCCCGACGTGACGGCGGAGATCGACGTCATCGAGGAGCTGGCGCGCCGCCGCGGCTACGATTCGTTCCCCGACCGGATCCGCCCCTTCCGCCCCACCGCCGTGCCCGAAGCGCCCGTCATCGAGGTGGAGCGGCGCATCCGCGGGCTGTTCGTGCGCTGGGGCTTCCTGGAGAGCCGCACCGTCGGCTTCGCGCCGGAGACGCCGGGCGCGGTGCCGCTGCTCAACCCGCTCTCCGCGGAGGAGGGCTTCCTGCGCACCTCGCTGTCGCAGGGGCTGCTGCGGCGCGTGGAGCACAACCTGGCGCACGGCGTCCGCGACGTGCGGCTGTTCGAGATCGGCGCCGTCTTCCACACCGGCGACGGCGCCGCGCCGCTGGAGGAGCGCCGCGTGGCCGCCGCCTTCACCGGCGCCAGCCGGCCGCCGCACTGGTCCGGCCCCGTGCCCGACTGGGACGCCTGGGACCTCAAGGCGCTGCTGGAGGAGCTGGCGATGGAGTACGGCGGCGGCGCCACGGTCCAGCCCCGCGACGGGAAGCTCGTCGTCGCGGTGGACGGGCACGACGTCGCGCTGGGCCGCATCGCCGCCGCGGGCGAGGTGGACGCGCCGGCGTGGGCCGCGCCCGTGCTGGTGCTGGAGGCGCGCCTGCCCGCCGCGGGTCCGGACCGCCGCGCCATCCCCTATCGTCCCATCCCGGTGCACCCCGGCTCGGAGCGGGACCTGGCGCTGCTGGTGCCCACCACCGTCAGCGCGGACGAGGTGATGGCGGCCATCCGCGAGACCGCGGGCGGGCTGCTGGAGGAGGTGTTCCCCTTCGACCTGTACGAGGGGAAGGGGATCCCCGAGGGCGTGCGCAGCGTCGCGTTCCGGCTGCGCTTCCGGGCCGCGGACCGCACCCTGACGGATGCGGAGGTCGATGCCCCGGTGCAGGCGGTGCTGCGCGCGCTGGAGGAGCGGCATGGCATCCGGCGGCGCTGACGGCCCGCTGCTGGCGCTCAACGATCCCGCCGCCGATCCCGAAGCGGGCTGGGAGCGGCTGGAGCGCGCCGCCCGCGCGGCCGCGTCGTCCGTGGCGGAGTGGCGGCGCCGCGCGCTGGAGGCGGAGCAGGAGGTGCAGCGCCTGCGCGGCGAGCTGGAGCAGCTCACCGCGCTGGGCTCGCTGCCGTCCGTCGCATCCGACGACGAGCTGCGCCGCCTGCGCGCGGAGAACGCCGTGCTCAGCAGCCGCGCCGCGGAGGCCCGCCAGCGCATCACCGGCCTGCTGGCGCGGCTGACGGTGCTGGAGGGACGCCCGTGAGCCCGCGCAAGCTGCCGGCGCGGCACACCGTGACGGTGGAGATCGCGGGCGAGCGCCACGTGCTGCGCTCCGACGTGCCGCCGGAGTACACGCGCGCCGTGGCCGACCACGTGGACCGCACCATCCGCGGCCTGCCCGCGTACCCCACGCTGGAGCCAGTCCGCGCCGTCATGCTCGCCGCCCTCTCCATCACCGACGAGCTGTTCAAGGCCAACGAGGAGATCGACCGGCTGCGCGCGGAGATCACCCGCCGCACCGCGGACACGGCCACCGCGCTGGAAGAGGCCGTCGCCGAGTCGTCGGACCCCGGCCGCCCCCCGCCCAGGAAGCGCTCCGCCGCGGCCCCATCGCCCGATCCCGCGGCGCCCGCGGAGGGCGGGACGGGTTCCGGGGCGCACGAGTGACACGCCGAGCCATCGCCCGATGAAGCTGACCTTCGAGCTGATCGACCTGCCCACGAAGCACGCGTTCAACATCGCGCGCGAGAAGGAGCCGCGCGCGCGCCGGTCCGTGTGGGTGCGCGTCGCGGACGGGGACGGCGCGGAGGGCTGGGGCGAGGCCGCGGCGACGCCCTTCTACGGCGAGACGGCGGAGACGGTGGCCGCCGTGCTGCCGCGCCTGGCGGAGGCGCTGGAGACCGCCGCCGCGGGCGACGTGTTCGCGCTGGAGCGCATCGACGCCGCGCTGGAGCACGCCCTCGGGCGCAACCCGGCCGCGCGCGCGGCGGTCAGCGCGGCGCTGCACGACCTGGTGGGCAAGCGGCTGGGGCTGCCGGTGTGGAAGCTGTGGGGGCTGGACCCCGCCGCCGCGCCCAGGTCGTCGTTCACCATCGGCATCGACGACGTCGGGGTGATGCGCGACAAGGTGCGCGAGGCGGAGAGCTATCCCATCCTCAAGATCAAGGTGGGCACCGCGCACGACGCCGAGATCCTGTCGATGATCCGCCAGGAGGCGCCGGCGAAGACGCTGCGCGTGGACGCCAACACCGGCTGGACGGCCAAGCAGGCCATCGCGGCCATGCCCATGCTGGCGGAGTACGGCGTGGAGTTCGTGGAGCAGCCGCTGCCGGCGGCGGACCTCGAAGGGCTGCGCCTGGTGCGCGAGCGCTCGCCGCTGCCCATCATCGCCGACGAGTCGTGCGAGGTGGCCGCGGACGTCGCGAAGCTGGCGGGCGTGGTGGACGGCGTGAACATCAAGCTGGCCAAGTGCGGCAGCCTGCGCGAGGCCGTGCGCATCGTCCACGCGGCGCGGGCGCACGGGATGAGCGTGATGCTGGGGTGCATGGTGGAGTCCAGCCTGGGCATCGCGGCGGCCGTCCAGCTCGCGCCGCTGGTGGACTACGTGGACCTGGACGGCGCCGCGCTGCTGGCCACCGACCCCTTCCGCGGACCCGGCCTGGAGCCGGACGGCACCCTGCGCTTCAACAGCGAACCCGGCCTGGGCGTCAGCAAGGCCTGAAAATCTCACGCAGAGCCGCGGAGGACGCAGAGAACTGCAGAGGAAGTTCTCCGCGTCCTCTGCGTCTCTGCGTGAGTTCTTTTATCTTTTCGGTTCGTGATCCAGCCCTGGGGGATGAGACCGTCTTGTTCGTAGAAGTCGCGCTGCCGCTGCCGCTGCCACGCACGTTCACCTACGCCGTCCCGCCCGAGCTGCGGGGGCAGGCGCGGGAAGGCGCGCGCGTGCTGGTGCCGTTCGGCAAGGACGAGCGCATCGGGTGGATCGACCGGCTGGCGCAGGCGCCCGCCCCGGAGCGCGCGGGGCGCATCAAGCCCATCTCCGGCGTGCTGGACGCCGTGCCCACCGCGCCGCGCTCCATCCTGCGCCTGTGCCGCTGGATCGGCGACTACTACCTGGCCCCGCTCGGCATCGTCCTGCGCACGGCGCTGCCGACCGGGCTGACGGACGCGTCCACCGACTTCGTCACGCTGCTGCGCGACGCCGCGGGCGAGGAGCTGTCGCCCAACGAGGCGAAGCTGGTCGCGTGGCTGCGCGAGCGCGAAGGACCCCAGCCCGTCCCCCGCGTCCGCCGTGAGCTGGGCGAGAAGTCGTGGTGGCCCGTCATCCGCCGCCTGGCCGACGCGGGCATCGTGCGCGTGGACACGGAGGGCCCGCGCGTGGAGCCGCCCGTGCGCACCCGCCGCGTGCTGCGCATCGCCCGCGAGCTGCCCACGCTGACCGCGCGCGACGAGGCGTTCGGCCGCGCCAAGCGGCAGCGCGAGGCGTACGAGGTGCTGGAGTCGCTGGGCGGGCGCGTGGAGGCGTCGCACCTGACGGGGAACCTGGGCTTCAAGCCCGACATCGTCCGCCACCTGGTAAGCAAAGGCCTGGTGGAGGCGGAGGACGAGGTGGTGCCCCGCGACCCCTACGCCGCCCTCCCCGCCGGCGCCGCGCCGAAGATGACGCCCACCGCCGCGCAGGCTTCCGTCATCCGCCGCCTGGTGCAGGCCACGCGCGCGCGCCAGCCCGGCACCTTTCTGCTGCGCGGCGTGACCGGCAGCGGCAAGACGCTGGTGTACGTGGAGCTGCTGCGCGAGGTGGTGGACCGGCAGGGCAAGACGGCCATCGTCCTGGTGCCGGAGATCGCGCTGACGCCGCAGACGGTGGGGCGCTTCAAGGCCGCGTTCGGCGACCGCGTGGCCGTGCTGCACTCCGCGCTGTCCGACGGCGAGCGCTACGACGAGTGGCGCTCCCTGCGCTCGGGCGAGAAGCAGATCGTGGTGGGCGCGCGCTCCGCCGTGTTCGCGCCGCTGGCCAACCTGGGCGCCATCGTGGTGGACGAGGAGCACGAGGCCTCGTACAAGCAGGCGGACGCGCCGCGCTACCACGCGCGCGAGGTGGCCGTGGTGCGCGCGCGGCTGGAGGGCGCGGTGTGCCTGCTGGGCTCCGCCACGCCGTCGCTGGAGAGCTGGGCCAACGTGAGCGCGGGCAAGTACGCGCTGCTGGAGCTGCCGGAGCGCGTGGGCGGGCAGCCGCTGCCGCCCATCCGCGTGGTGGACCTGCGCGCGGAGCGCAAGCGCGTCAAGGCCACGACGGGGCCCGCGCAGGACCCCGGGCCGGTGATCCTGGCGGACGTGCTGGTGGAGGCGGTGCGCGACCGCATCCGCCGCGGCGAGCAGACCATCCTGCTGCTCAACCGCCGCGGCTACGCCACCTTCGTGCAGTGCCGCGACTGCGGGCTGGTGTGGCACTGCCCGCAGTGCAACGTCTCGCTGACCTACCATCGCCGGCGCGCGCGGCTGACCTGCCACTACTGCCTGCACGAGGAAGAGGCGCCGCGCTTCTGCACGGCGTGCGGCGGCACGGACCTGAGCTTCAAGGGCGTGGGGACGGAGCAGGTGGAGCGCGCCGTGGCGGAGGCGTTCGCGTCCGCCCGCATCGCGCGGATGGACGTGGACACCACCGGCGCCAGGTGGGCCCACCACGAGATCCTGGGCCGCGTGGAGCGCCGCGAGGTGGACATCCTGCTCGGCACGCAGATGATCGCCAAGGGGCTGGACTTTCCCAACGTGACGCTGGTGGGGGTCATCAACGCGGACGTGGGCATCAACCTGCCCGACTTTCGCGCCACGGAGCGCACCTTCCAGCTCCTGACGCAGGTGGCGGGGCGGGCGGGGCGGGGGCCCAAGGGCGGGGAGGTGTTCATCCAGACGTCGCTGCCCAACCACTATGCCATCGAGTCGTCCACGGAGCACGACTTCGTGGGCTTCGCGGCGCGGGAGCTGGAGACGCGCCGCGAGCCCTCGTATCCCCCGTTCTCGCGGCTGGTGAACGTGGTCGTGAGCGGGCTGGACGAGCGCGCCACGCAGGAGGCCGCCACCGCGGCGGCGGACTGGCTGGCGGGGCTGCTGGAGGCGCGGCGGGTGCGCGGCGTGGAGATCATCGGCCCGGCGCCGTGCCCCATCGACCGCATCCGCAACCGCTGGCGCTGGCACTTCCTGCTGCGCTCCACGGACGTGAAGACGCTGGGCAAGGTGGCGCGCTACTTCTACGAGAAGTACGACGTGCCCGGCGGCGGCAGGGCGGACCTGCGCATGGCCCTGGACCGCGACCCCGTGCAGCTTCTGTAGGCCCTCACCCCACGTCCCTCTCGCGCAAACCGCGCGGGAGAGGGCGAAAATCCGCGCCACGAGCTGGCGCCGGCTCATTCCTCGAATCGTTTCTCTGCGGCCTCCGCGGCGCTGCGTGAGGCCGAAGTTCAGGCGTCACGGACGGCCCGGCCGCGCGTTCTATCGCCGTGCCGGAGCGGTCCGGTGAAAGAGGTGGACACAAGATGTTGTGCCACGGCTTGACGAAACGTCTACCCGTGGCAATCTTTAGTTTGCCTAATTCAGGATCGCGCGCGGAATCCCCGTCACCACCAGTGGAGGTCCGCCGCTCCGGGGGAAGCCCGGAGGCGGCGCCGGGACATTCGTTTGCACGATCCTCGCGTTATCACCCTACACCGCGGCCCAACCGGAGCAGACACACCGTACCCTGAACGCGGGAGACGAAGAGACGCATGGGTTGTCTGGCGCTGAACGCATCGTACGAACCCCTCACCATCCTGCCCATCGAGCGGGCCCTGCGGCTCGTGTACGATGGCAAGGCGGAGGTGCTGGAGGCGGACGACGCACGGGTGTTCCGCTCCGCGCGCGAGCGCATCGCGGCCCCCCTGGTGGTCCGGCTCAAGCGTTTCGTGCACGTGCCGCGCAAGTTCCGGCGGCAGGTCACGAACACCTTCCTCTTCGCCCGTGACGGGTACCGGTGCCTGTACTGCGGCCGCCACAAGGCGGACCTGCGCGGCCGCGAGTTCCTGACCCGCGACCACGTGCTGCCCCTGTCGCGCGGCGGCGACAACACGTGGGAGAACGTGGCCACGGCCTGCTCCGCCTGCAACAACCGCAAGGCGAGCCACCTGCCGGAGGAGTGCGGCATGCACCTGCTGCGCAAGCCGGCCGAGCCCAACTACGTGGAGCTGGTGTGGGCGGTGCGGCGGGTGACCGCCGTGCAGGCCAAGTACATCGCCATGTTCTACGGGGACGAGGTGCTGGCCGCCATCCGCCGCCACGCGGACGACGACGCGCACCACCACCCCCACCGCATCCACGCGCCGCACCTGGCGCTGGTGGACTGAAGGCGGGCCGTCACAGCGGCCCGCCTTCTTTCGTTCGGGACCCCGGCACGGGGAGCGGGGCCGTGGGACGATCCGTCCCGCGGCCCCGTCGTTCTGCGCGATCCCCGGTCTTCCGCGGCGGCGATGCGGGAAGGTGGACGCCGCGTTAGATTGGCGCCCCTTCCGAGGGAGGGCGGCACGCACACCGAGCGCACGGACGGCGATTTCCATGTCGATGCGGGAAAAGCTGGAGCACCTGGAGGAGCTTCGCCGGCAGGCGGAGATGGGCGGCGGGGAAAAGCGCATCAAGGCCCAGCACGAGCGCGGCAAGCTGACCGCGCGCGAGCGGCTGGACGTACTGCTGGACGAGGGCTCGTTCGTGGAGCTGGACCGCTTCGTGGTGCACCGCGCCACGGACTTCGGCCTGGAGAACGAGAAGTACCTGGGCGACGGCGTGGTCACCGGCTACGGCGCCATCCACGGCCGCCTGGTCTACGTGTTCTCGCAGGACTTCACCGTGTTCGGCGGCTCGCTCTCCGAGGCGCACGCGGAGAAGATCGTCAAGGTCATGGACCTGGCGCTCAAGAACGGCGCGCCGGTCATCGGCCTGAACGATTCCGGCGGTGCGCGCATCCAGGAGGGCGTGGTCTCCCTGGGCGGCTACGCGGACATCTTCCTGCGCAACACGCTGGCGTCCGGCGTGGTGCCGCAGATCAGCGCCATCCTGGGCCCCTGCGCCGGCGGCGCGGTCTACAGCCCCGCCATCACCGACTTCATCTACATGGTGCAGGGCACGAGCTACATGTTCGTGACCGGCCCCAACGTGGTGAAGACGGTGACGCACGAGGACGTGACCATGGAGGAGCTGGGCGGCGCCGCCACGCACGCGGCCAGGAGCGGCGTGGCGCACTTCGCGGTCAAGAGCGAGGTGGAGTGCCTGCACCGCATCCGCCACCTGATGGAGTTCATCCCCCAGAACAACCAGGAGGACGCGCCGCACAAGCCCACGCAGGACCCCGCCGACCGCGCCGACGAGGAGCTGCTGGACGTCGTTCCCGACAACCCCAACAAGCCCTACGACATGCACGACGTCATCCGCCGCGTGGTGGACGACGGCGAGTTCTACGAGGTGCACGCGGACTACGCGGGCAACCTGCTGGTGGGCTTTGCGCACGTGGGCGGGCACTCGGTGGGCATCGTGGCCAACCAGCCGGCGGTGCTGGCGGGGGTGCTGGACATCGACGCCTCGGTCAAGGGCGCGCGCTTCGTGCGCTTCTGCGACGCCTTCAACATCCCCCTGCTGACCTTCGAGGACGTGCCCGGCTTCCTGCCCGGGGTGGCGCAGGAGCACGGCGGCATCATCCGCCACGGCGCCAAGCTGCTCTACGCCTTCTGCGAGGCCACCGTGCCCAAGGTGACCATCATCACCCGCAAGGCGTACGGCGGGGCGTACGACGTGATGTCGTCCAAGCACATCCGCGGCGACGTCAACTACGCCTGGCCCACGGCGGAGATCGCGGTGATGGGGGCCAAGGGCGCGGTGGAGATCCTGTACCGCCGCGAGATCGGCGAGGCGGAGGACCGTGCCGCCGCGGCCGAGGCGCGCCAGCAGGAGTACGCGGACCGCTTTGCCAACCCCTACGCCGCCGCCGCCCGCGGCTACGTGGACGACGTCATCGACCCCCGCGAGACCCGCGCGCGCGTGGTCAGCGCCCTCGACATGCTGCGCAACAAGCGCGACTCCAACCCCCCGAAGAAGCACGGGAATATTCCGCTTTGACGCGAAGGCTGTTATACTAAAGGAGACACTTTGGACGGGGAGGGGAACCATGGTGGAGCGCGGCGCAGGGCAGGGCACGGTGCAGGTGCACGCTGAGGTCTACCGGGCGCTGGTGGAGCGCGTGGAGCTGCTGCAGGGGCTGCTCAACGCGGCGGTGCAGATCGCGGCCGGCCATACCGTGCCGCACGCGCAGGTCCGCGAGGAGCTGCTGGCGGCGTACGGCTGAGCGCAGGGGCGCACGGCGCGCCGCGGGCTGGCCGCGGCGCGCGCCACGACGGGCCAGGGGGGTGGGCGATGGCGGAGCCGGGCATCAACCGCGACGGGGCCACGGGGCGGGCCATGATCGCGGGGACGGACGTCGCGGTGGCGGACGTGATCGCGCAGTTCGCCGCGGGCGACACGGCGGTGGACATCGTCGCGCGCTACCCGGGGCTGACGGAGGAGGGGGTGACGGCGGCGCTGCGCTTCGCGGTGCTGAGCGTGGACCGCGAGCTCCGCTACGCGCCGCGCTCGGACGACCATGACGAGGCCCGCGAGCGCCCGCTGCACGCGCAGGCGTGGGGGCAGGCGGCGGACGCGGTGACGGTGGAGGCGGACGAGTACGACGAGCTGCTCTACCGCGTGGACGTGCTGCAGGGCCTGGTCTGCGGCCTGGGCGACCTGGTGCACGGGCGGACCACCCCGCACGACCAGGTGGCGGCCGAGCTGCTGGCCAAGTACGCCGGATGAACCGCCTGCCCGTGTCCTGGACGCGCCAGGCCCGGTGCGCGCTGGACGGCTACGCCCGCACCCTCGCCTTGGACAGCCAGGCGGCCGCGCGGCGGTTCGTCGTGGCGGTGCTGGCGGCGGCGGAGGGCCTGTCGATCCTGCCGGAGCGCGGCCGCAGGATTCCCGAGGACGAGAGCGAGACCTTCCGCGAGAGCTACTGGAAGAGCTACCGCATCATCTACGTGGTGCGCGCCGACCAGGTGGTGGTCGCCGACGTCCGGCACCAGCGCCAGGAGCTGACCGAGTGCTACCTGCGCGCGCTCTGAACGCCATCCCTCATGCCCGCTCCCGCTACGCCGCGGCTGGTCGACCTCAGCCACACCATCGAGCACGGCACGGTCACGCTCAAGGGCTTTCCCGCGCCCATCATCTGCGACTACCTGAGCCGCGAGGCCTCGCGCGCGCGGTACGCCGAGGGAACCGAGTTCCACATCGGCCGGATCGACATGATCGCCAACACCGGCACCTACCTGGACTCGCCGTTCCACCGCTACGCGGACGGGCGCGACCTGGCGGAGCTGCCGCTGGAGTGGCTGGCGGACCTGGAGGGGGTCGTGGTGCGCAACTCCGGGCGGGCGATCGATGCGGACGTGTTCGCCGGCCTGGAGGTACGCGGCAGGGCCGTGCTGGTGCACACCGGCCACGCGGCGCACTGGGGATCGGACGCCTACTTCGAGCGGCACCCGTTCCTGACGCGCGCCGCGGCCGAACACCTGCGCGACGCGGGCGCGCGGCTGGTGGGCGTCGACTCGCTCAACATCGACGACACCGACGACGGCGCGCGGCCCGTGCACACGGTACTGCTCGGCGCGGAGATCCCCATCGTGGAGCACATGCGCGGGCTGGAGCAGCTCCCGGACGCCGGCTTCCGCTTCTACGCGGTGCCCGTGAAGGTGAAGGCGTTCGGCACGTTCCCGGTGCGTGCGTTCGCGCAGGTCGGCTAAGGGCTCGGGTGGAGAAAGACGAGGGGCCGGCTGCCGTCGCGGGCAGCCGGCTCCTTCTGCATCACCCGACGCAGTCAGCGGCCGTTGGGGTTGTCGGTGCCCAGCAGCCGGTGCAGCGCGCGCTCGATCGGTTCGCCCAGGATCAGCACCAGCAGGGTCAGCACCAGCGCCGTGAGCGCCAGCGTCCACAATCCCGCGCCGCAGGCCACGCCCAGGCCGGCCACCACCCACACGCTCGCCGCGGTGGTCAGACCCTGCACCTTCTCGCCCGAGTCGGCCTTGAGGATGGCGCCGGCTCCCAGGAAGCCGATGCCCGCCAGCACGCCCTGGATCACGCGCGACACGGCGGAGCGGTCGATGCCGTCCGGCCCCGTGGCCATGGCGATGGCGATGAGCGTGGCCAGCGCGGTGCCGAGCGACACCAGCGCGTGCGTGCGCATGCCCGCGGGCTTGCCGCGGATCTCGCGGTTGACGCCCAGCGCGGCGCCCATCAGCGTGGCGGCGGCCAGGCGCAGCAGGGTGTCGGTGACGGGAAGGTCCTGCCAGAGCGGCTGCATCGGGAACGTGGGGAAGGGGATCAGCCGCGTACCAGCGGCTCCAGCACGCGCCGCAGGTCGCCGGGGATGGGGACCGCCGCGCGGGTGTGCGTGTCGAACATCACGGAGGTGATGACGGCGTCCGCCACCACGTTGCCGGCGGCGTCGAGGATGTCCTGGGCAACGCGGAAGCTGCTGCCGCCGATGCCCTGCAGCCAGCTCCGCACGCGCAGCCGGTCGCCCAGGCGCGCCTCGCGGCGGTAGTTGACGTTCACGTTGACCAGCACCGTGCTCAGGCGCGACCGGCCGAAGAAGTCCAGCCCGATGCCGTGCTCCCTGACCCACTCGAAGCGCGACCACTCGAAGTACTCGAGGAACTTGGCGTTGTTGACGTGCCCCAGCGCGTCCAGCTCGGTGGAGCGCACCTCGATCTCCAGCGAGGTCACGCCGGTTCCATCGCCCGCATCCATCAGCGGCCACCCCCGATGGACGCGATGACGCGCTGCACCAGGCCGTCCAGCGCGGCGCGCTCGATCCACCTCGCCACGATGACCAGGTCATGCTCGGGATCGACGTAGATGGCGTTGGTGCCGTTGCCCAGGTGCACGAAGGCGCTTGCCGGCGCGCTCGGCAGCAGCTTGCGGTCCGTGTTCAGGAACCAGTTCATGAAGCCGTAGTCCGGCTGCGGGCCGGTGGGCGTCAGCGCCATGCGCACCCAGGCCTCCGACAGGACCTGCCGGTCGCGCCAGCGGCCGCGGCGCAGGGTCAGGTAGCCGAAGCGCGCCATGTCGAGCGCGCTGATGAACATGCCGCCGCCCCAGTGCCCGCCGCCGCTGACGGACTGCACCGCCTGCCCGTCCACCAGCACCCAGGCGTCCTCGTATCCCACCCAGCGCCAGGTGGGGCTGGCGCCGATGGGGTCCATCACCTCCTCGCGCAGCACCTGCGGCAGCGGCCGGCGCCAGACGCTGGTGGCGGCGAGCGCCAGCAGGTTCACGCGCACGTCGTTGTACTCGTACGCGGCGCCGGGCTCGGCACGGGCGCGGGTCAGCCACTCGGCGCGGTTCTCCGCCGGGCGGTCCGCCCAGTCGGGCTTGCGCCAGAGGGTGCCCTCCCAGTCGCTGGTCTGGCGCAGCAGGTGGTCCCAGGTGATGCGCCGCTCGCGCTCCGTGTCGAACAGCCGCAGCGCGCGTCCGGCGCCCATCCCCGCGTCGTGGCGCGCGCCGCCCTCCGGCAGCACGAACACGGGGCCGACGTACGGGTCGACGGGATCGTTGACGCTGCGGATCAGCCCGCGGTCCACGGCCAGCCCGACGGTGGTGGACAGGAAGCTCTTGGTGACGCTGAAGGTCATGTCCACGCGGTGCGGGTCGCCCCACTCGGCGACGATGTAGCCGTTGCGCAGGATGATGCCCGTGGGGTCGCCGCGCTCCGCGAACGGCCCCACCGCCTCGCCGAACGGCTCGCGTCCGAAGGTCTGGTAGTGCGCCAGCTCCAGGTCGCGCGGCGCGCGGCTCTCGCTGGCGACGGCGAACGCCACCGCCTCCGCCACGCGCGCCGAGTCCATCCCCACCTGCCGCGCCGCCCGCCGCTCCCACGCATCGCCGCGGTCGGGATAGTAGGCGGCGCCGCGCTGGGCAACGGCCGGGGCCGACACGAGCGCCGCCAGCATGGCGAGCCGCGTGACGCGGCCCAGCGAAGCCGTGGCTCCGCGCCTGTCGTGTGATGAGGTCTGCATGGCAGAACCGATAGCGAACGGCGGCGCTGACGGCAACGGTGCTCGCCATCGCGGCGGGCCGGTTGTAGTTTGGGCGCCCTTCGTGGGGACGCTGGGAACGCCGGACCGACGCTGATCGCGTGTTCAAGAAGATCCTGATCGCCAACCGGGGCGAGATCGCGCTGCGGGTGATCCGCGCGGCGCACGAGCTGGGGGTGCAGGCCGTCGCCGTCTACTCGGAGGCGGACCGCCTGGCGCCGCACGTCCTGGCGGCCGACGAGGCGTACCTGATCGGCCCGCCGCCCTCCGCGCAGAGCTACCTGCGCGGCGACGTGCTCATCGACGTCGCGAAGCGGTGCGGGGCGGAGGCCATCCACCCCGGCTACGGCTTCCTGTCCGAGCGCGCGCCGTTCATCCAGGCCGTGCGCGACGCGGGGCTCACGTTCATCGGCCCGTCTCCCGAGTCGGTCACGGCCATGGGCGACAAGACGGCCGCGCGCCAGCGCATGATCCAGGCGGGCGTGCCGGTGGTGCCCGGCACGGCGGAGCCGCTGGCGGACGCGGCCGAGGCGCGGCGGGTGGCCGGCGAGATCGGCTACCCCGTCCTGCTGAAGGCGGCGGCGGGCGGCGGCGGCAAGGGCATGCGCATCGTGCGCGGCGAGGACGAGATCGAGCGCGCCTTCGAGGCGGCGGGGAACGAGGCGCAGGCGGCGTTCGGCGACCGCAGCGTGTACGTGGAGAAGTACCTGGAGGGCCCGCGCCACATCGAGATCCAGCTCCTGGCGGACCGCCACGGCACCACGCTGCACCTGGGCGAGCGCGAGTGCAGCATCCAGCGCCGCCACCAGAAGCTGATCGAGGAGGCGCCCAGCGCCGTGCTGACGCCGGAGGAGCGCGCCGCGATGGGCGAGATGGCCGTCGCGGCGGCGCGCGCGGTGAGCTACGAGGGCGCGGGGACGGTGGAGTGCCTGTACCAGAACGGCGAGTTCTACTTCCTGGAGATGAACACGCGCATCCAGGTGGAGCACCCGGTCACGGAGCTGGTGACGGGCATCGACCTGGTGCAGTGGCAGATCCGCGTCGCGGCGGGCGAGCGGCTGCCGTGGACG
Organism: Longimicrobium sp.; assembly: GCA_035715345.1. Lineage (GTDB taxonomy): Bacteria > Gemmatimonadota > Gemmatimonadetes > Longimicrobiales > Longimicrobiaceae > Longimicrobium. The sequence continues at coordinate 4,932 of DASTLD010000099.1, read as the reverse complement.
CAGGACGACGTGCGCTTCGACGGGCACGCCATCGAGTGCCGCATCACCAGCGAGGACCCGTTCAACAGCTTCCTGCCGAGCACCGGCCGCATCGCCAACCTGGTGGTGCCCACGGGGCCGGGCGTGCGCTGGGACGGCGGCATCGTGCCGGGCGTGGAGGTGGGGCTGTTCTACGACCCCATGCTGGCCAAGCTCATCGTCCACGCGCCCACGCGCATCGAGGCCATCGAGCGGATGCGGCGGGCGCTGGCGGAGCTGCGGGTGGAGGGCGTGGACACCAGCGTGCCCTTCCACCTGCGGGTGATGGAGGAGCCGGAGTTCCGCGCGGGCACCATCGACATCAAGTACCTGGACCGCCACGGCGACGCGCTGCTGACCCGCGCGCCGGACGAGGAGGCCCTCCGCGTGGCCGCGCTGGCCGCCGCGCTGCTGGAGGAGGAGCGGCGGACCATGCGCTCCACCGTGCGTGTGGCGGGCGCCGGGGCGGCGGCGGGCGGCGGCGGCGCCTGGCGCGGGCGCGCGGGGGGCTGGAGAGGGCGGTGAAGGGACGCCGGCCGGGGCGCCCGGGCGGCCGCCGCGACGCGGGCCCGCGCCGGCCGCCGCCGCGGGCGCAGGTGCGCATCGACTCCATTGCCGCGGGCGGGGAGGGGGTGGGGCGGCTGGACGACGGCCGCGTGGTGTTCGTGCACCGCACCGCGCCGGGCGACCGCGCGGAGGTGGAGCTGGCGGAGCGGCGGGACCGCTGGGCGCGCGGGCGGCTGCTGCGGGTGCTGGAGCCGTCGCCCGAGCGGCGCGAGGCGCCGTGCCGCTTCTACGCGCGCTGCGGCGGGTGCACGCTGGAGCACCTGCCGTACGACGCGCAGCTCCGCGCCAAGAGCCGCATCGTGGCGGACGCCCTGGCCCGCATCGGCGGCATCGAGGTGGAGGCGCCGGAGGTGGTGCCGTCGCCCGGCGAGTTCCGCTACCGCAACCGGGTGTCGTTCGCGCTGCGCCGGCGGGAGGCGGGGCGGGTGGAGGCCGGCTTCCACGTGCTGGGCGCGCCGGACGAGGTGCTGGACCTGGACGGGAGCTGCCTGATGCCGGAGGAGCCCATCTCCCGCGCCTGGGACGCGCTGCGGCGGGGCTGGGGCCCGGACGCGCGCCTGCTGCCCTCCGGCGAGCGGCTGCGCCTGACGCTGCGCGCCAACGCCGCGGGCGGGGTGTCGCTGCTGGTGGAGGGCGGCTACCTGCCCGGGCGGCCGGACGAGCTGCTGGCGGCGGTGGACGGGCTGGTCTCCGTCTGGCACCGCCCGGGCGAGGGCGCGGCGGAGCTGATCGCGGGCGCGCCGGGCCTGCCGGAGACCTGGGGCGAGGAGACGCTGGAGCTGAGCGGCGCCGCGTTCCTGCAGGTCAACCGCGGGGCCGCCGCGCTGCTGGAGGCGCACGTCCTGGAGCGGGCGGGCGAGGTGGCGGGGCTGCGCGTGGTGGACGCCTACTGCGGCATCGGGCTGCACGCGCGGCGCTTTGCGCGGGCGGGGGCGCGCGTGGTGGGCATCGAGCTGGACGCCGACGCCGTCGCCGAGGCGCGTCGCGCGTCGCCGGACGGCGCGGAGTTCGTGGAGGCGCCGGTGGAGGCGGCCATCACCCCCCATCTCCCCGCCGACCTGGTGGTGCTGAATCCCCCGCGCGCGGGGATCGCGGCGGAGGTGGCGGAGGCGCTGGCGGCCGCCCCGTCGCGCCGCATCGTCTACATCTCCTGCAACCCCGCCACGCTGGCGCGCGACCTCAAGCGCATGGCCGCCGCCTACCGGCTGGAGCACGTGCGCTGCTTCGACCTCTTTCCCCAGACGGCGCACGTGGAGACAGTCGCAGTCCTCCAGGCAATCTAACCGACTGGCTCACGCGGAGACGCGGAGGACGCGGAGAAACCTCTCTGCGCCCTCTGCGTCTCTGCGTGAGGCCTTCGTTTCAGTCGTCCAGGCGCGTAGGGGTGACGTCCGGGCCCCTGCAGATGCGCTCCTCTCGCGTCTGGCAGGTGAAGATCTGCGATTCCATCCACCCGAAGCAGTCGCCCACGCACGTCTGGCGGATCTCGTACTGCGAGAGCTGGAAGAAGCAGTCCCCCGCGCAGCTGCGCCACGACGTCGGGCGGGCGCTGCGGTCGTCGCCGGGCTCGCCGATGCCGACCTGGCGGGCCAGCACGGTGCCGTCCGCCACGCCCGCGTTGCCCGTCGCGAACGACTCCACGGCGAGTGAATCGAGGTCCAGCCTGAGCTTGCGCATCGTGGCCTCCGGGGATGGAGGAAGGGATGGGCGGCCGCCACTCCGCGCGGGCCGCCCGGTACGGCGCCGGCTAGCGCGGGTCGGTGTCCGTGCACCTCACGCGGTCGATCGTCGGCGCCAGGCAGATGTGGTGCGACTCGCAGTTCAGCGGGCAGCTCGGTCCGAAGGTGCAGTCCAGGAAGCAGCTGAAGCAGCCGGTGTTGCAGGTCACCGCGATGCTCGGCGGCGGCACGCACCCCCACGGCAGCGTCTTCTTCTGGATGGGCGGCCCCTGCTGGACCTCGCAGCCGGGGAAGGTGACGTAGCCGTACACCGTGCCCTCCGCGCCTTCGCCTTCCGCCGCGGTGGAGAAGGAGTCCACCCGCAGGTCGTCGAGGTCGAGCTTCAGCTTCCTCATTGCAGCCTCCCGGTTGGTGTGGAACGGCGGCACTGCTCCCCCGGTTGCTTCTTCGCCATCGCGGACAGCGCGGCCCGGACCGCCCCGGGCCGCCGTGGGTCAGTCGATGGTCGTCTTGGTGGTGCAGCCGGCGTCGTACGAGGGCGCGGGGCAGACGACGAACGAGTTGTTGCAGGCCGCCGGGTGGCAGGTGTGCCCCGGCAGGCACGAGCCCTCGCACTCCGTGGCCAGGCAGGTGAAGTCGCCGCCGCAGGTGTGCCCGTAGGTGGGCGGGCAGAAGGGCACCAGCGTCTTCTTGTGCGGCGGCGGGCCGGGCTGCACGACGATGGTGCACCCGCCGACGGGCCAGGTGGCGTGGCCGTGCACCGTGCCGTCCATCGCTTCGCCGTCCGCCGCGGTGGAGAACGAATCCACCTGCAGCGCTTCCAGGTCCAGCTTCAGCTTGCGCATGGGCATCTCCGAGAATCAGGGAAGAAGAGAGCGCCGAGCGGCGTGAACGGCCGCTCCGCGCGTGTACGGCTACTTCGGCCGCTCGATGGTGATGGTGATGTCGATGCCGCAGTCCAGGCCGCAGGTCTGGTGACAGGTGTTCTGCATGGGGCAGGTGCCCGGGCACGACTCGAACGAGACGCACTGCGTGTTGATGGCGCAGGTGTGGTCGCAGGTGTACTGCGCGCCGCAGGTGTGGAGCGACGTGGGCGGGCAGTGCATGGGGTGCGTCTTCTTGATCTGGCCCGGGACGAACTGCACCGGGCAGCCCGTGACCGGCATGCTGACGTGGCCGTACACGGTGCCGTCCGGCCCCACCCCCTCCGCCGCGGTGGAGAACGAATCCACCTGCAGCGCTTCCAGGTCCAGCTTCAGCTTCTTCATCGGTCGTCCTCCGAGGGTGAAAGAGGGCCGCATCGGGAGGGTGCGGCGAGGGGCGGGCGTGCACGGGATGGCGGGTATGAAGGAGCCTTCGCGACTTGCGTCGCGAAGGCCCCCGGGTGAAGCATTATATCTGTGACCGATAATGGTAGCAGAAGGTATGCAGCGTGGCGGGTCGAATGTCAATAAAAATCTTTTCGGCCCTTTCCGAGCCGGCGCGGCAGGGTTGCGGCGCCCGGCGCGGAGGCGCAGGTTTGGCGCGGCGATCCGTCCCCTGAACCCGGCGCAGGCATGCGATACTTCGTGACCATCGGCGAGCGCGTGATCGAGGTGGACCTCACCGGCCACGCGCCCGTGGTGGACGGCACGCCCGTGGAGGCGCACCTGAACGCGCTGCCCGGCACGGCCACGCGGCACCTGCTGGTGGACGGCCGCTCGCACGCCATCGCCGCGCACCCCGGCGACCGGCGCGGCCAGTGGCGCATCGCGGTCGGCGCGGAGCGCTTCACGGCGGAGGCGGTGGACGAGCGCACCCGCGCCATCCGCGAGATGACCGGCGCCGGCCCTGACGTGGCGGAGAAGACCGTCGTGGCGCCCATGCCGGGCCTCGTCGTCAAGGTGGAGGTGGAGGTGGGGCAGGCGGTGAAGGCGGGGCAGGGCGTGGTCGTCGTGGAGGCGATGAAGATGGAGAACGAGCTGAAGGCCCCCGCGGACGGCGTCGTGGCCCGCATCGAGGTGCAGCCGGGACAGACGGTGGAGAAGGGCGCCACCCTGCTGGTGCTGGACTGACGTGCGTGAGTGCGGAGCTGCACGACTGAGCGGAGGCGGGTGCTGAGCGCGACAAGAGGGTTGCGCCGCACGGAATCCGACGTTATCCTGCCAAACATGCGAATCGCCGCGAGCACGTACGCCTACCGTTATTACTACCCCGGCCCCCGCTCAGGGAGACCGGCTTTCGTCGCGCGCGGCTAGTACGCATCTCGAACCAGGCGACGAAGGGGCTCCCGAAGAGGGGGCCCCTTTTTTCGTCGCCGCGCCTTTCCGTCCACCGCACCAACGCAGAGGAGCCGTACCATGATCATCGTCACCCGTCCGGGCGTGACCGACGCGGAGCTGGACCACATCCGCGAGCGCATCGAGACGCTCGGCATGCGCACCCACATCTCGCGCGGCGAGCAGCGCACCATCATCGGCTGCATCGGCGACGAGGCGCTGCTGGCGGAGGTGCCGCTGCTGAGCCTGCCCGGCGTGGAGTCCGTCACCCCCATCCTCAAGCCCTACCGCCTGGCCGCGCGCGAGTTCGTCGCGGACCGCACCGTGGTCCGCGTGGCGGACCGCATCGACGCCAGCGTGGGCGGCAAGCGGCTGGCGGTCATCGCCGGGCCCTGCTCCGTGGAGAGCCG
>DASTLD010000098.1:0-7365 GCA_035715345.1 Longimicrobium sp. | reverse complement strand
GAAAAACAAAAGAGTCGGGACCCGAAGATCAAAAAGAGCTCCGGAGATAACAAGCAGCCCCGCAATACGGATCTATCGAAAATCTCAGACAGGAGCCGGCTGGCGACAGATCCGGCTACCGACCCATTAAGCAATCTGGATTTCGAGGAAGCAGAAATTGGGCAGAGCCAAAATAGGAAAGTGTCTATGGAGGTTATAGAAGAGACCGAAGAAAACAAGGATGTCGACACGGATAAAGACCACGGAAAACACAAGCAGAAATCCCACGTGGCGATAGGCAACGAACCAAAGCGCCGCGTGCCGGGGATGGATCCTTCAATTAGCCTTAGCTCCAACAAACAAGCAGACAAGAGTAAAGGTTTCTATCTCTCCAAGAAATCACAGCAACGGGACTGGTTGGATACGGGTCTCAAGTCCACCTTCCACACGCAGACGACAAAGCCGCGCATGTTCGGGAACAGCAGTCGTGAAGGTAAAAACGCTGGTTCGCTGTTCGATCCTAGCGAGCTACATCAGAGTTCCAGGAAAGCGGGGTTGGCCCGCATAGTGGACAAAGCGGCGTTTTTAGACACTCTTGCGGGGATTAATACGGTACCTGGAAGGGCGAATGATCTGCGTGAGATAACAATTGGTCAGGCTAAGGCAGACGCGGAGTCTGACGCTAAGAACAAAACACACCGAGAAATATCACGGGGCTGTCTGCCGACGGAGGTTTTAACAGCGAGTGAGCTCACCAAGATCACCGAGGGGGTCCGAATCCTCTTATCTGCGTATGAGGTTGCTTACAGCTTCACCTTCAGCACCGTGCAGTTGGCAAGGCTTCCAGAGGAGAGGAAGACCGCAGAGTCGCCTACCGAGGTCAATAACACAGCCCGACGCCACAGCCGCCGGCAGTACGCAGATGAAACCGAGAGCGCAGAGCCATTGGCTAGTGAACAAGCCGGTGTCACAGTGGATATACGAGCTGATACTGAAAATATAGTCGAGAGCATAGTGACGAATATTATCACCGGTTTCCAGACGCCCCACACGTTGGTCGTCAGGCGGGGGCAACTCACCGACGCGGACGTCGAAACTGTAAAAAAACGTGGTGTGAAGGTAATCATCGAGTCACCGTAGGAAGCGAATCCCGGCCCTCGAACTTCATGAAGCGAGATTTTGCACGTGGCCGGGCTGCAGCTTCGCGGTTGCAGTGGCAACCTCATGCGACTGCATCGAGCCCTGCAGCACCGACTCGGGCAGCGTGAGGTGCACAGAGCACCCGCATGATCTCGCGCAGCAGGTGGTGGCCCGTCGGAAGGTGCTGGAGGTTTCACTGGCCTTCACCGAGTGCGAGCAGGCCACACCGACCCGCGGCCGTGGGTAACCCCCGCGCGGAAGGAGAGGTGATGATTCACCATTCTCAACGCATAGATGAGCCCGCCGTGGCCATACAGTTCGCAGGGCGCAGATCTGGGCCCACTCAGCAGGCCCACGGAGCGCTCTGGGATCATCCCTGTCGCCAGGCCGGTGGCGTGCCATTCCCGCCCGGGTCGGGCGGTCTGGCCGGCACCCTCATAATGCAGCGCGTCGCCGGAAACTTGGGCGTGGTGCTAATGCTGGACGCACCTCGACCCAGCCATCCCCTCGCCGGCCGGCAACCGCAATCATGTAGGTGAGCGTAGCGCCTGGTGCGGCCGCCGAGGGGCTGCCATAACTCGGCCAGGTTCTGCAGGTGGCCCTTGTTAGGCCCTCGGCAAAGATCGCCCGAGCGGCAGGTGATCCCCTCCCGGTGACTGCGCATCCGAGTGGCAAACATCGCGGCAGCCGCAGGACCTCCCCCGCGGCTGCCGTGCGCGTTCTCGTGAGTCCGTCTCAGGCGGCGAGCCGCCGCACCACTTCCCGCGCGCCCTTCCGGTACACGGTGAGGCACACCAGCTCGCCGTCCGGATCGCGGACCTCCCACCAGCGGCTGTGCTTCTGCTTGATGATGGTGTACGAAGGCTCCTCGGCGGCTTCGGGCGTGGGTTCCTTCGGGTCCTTTGCCATGATGGGCTCCAATCCACTTGATCCTGGCCGTCTTTGGCACACGCCGTCACCAGACACAAGCAGTCCACACGCACGGGGCGGCCGCGTTTGCAACACGCGGCCGCCCGTCGTGGTGGTGGTGATCCTGCGACTTCCACATACCCTGCACCACCGCCGCGGCTACACCTGCCGCACGTTGACACGCGCGGTCCGCGTCGTGACCGGCGGGCCCAGGTTCACCGGCTCCGCCACCTGCATGGCGATCGTAACGGTGTAGTTGAACGCCGCGCGGGCGCGGCCGCCGAGCGCCTGCCAGAGTTCGGCCAGGTTCTGCAGGTGGCCCTGCTGCAGCGTCGTGGTGGGCAGCGGCAGCTCCTGGGACACGAGCGAGCCCTGCAGCACCGCCGCGGGGAGCGTGGGATGGCGCAGCAGCACGCGCATCACCTCGCTCAACAGGCGGTGCTCGTCGTAGCCGGCGGGCTTTCCGGCGCCCGTGGTGGCCCACGCCGTCACCAGGTACGAGCAGTCCACGCGCACCGGCGGCCTCGTCTGCACCATGACGCCGTCGCGGCGCTCCACCTGCGGATCCACGCGGCGCAGGTCGCGGTTCTCGCGGATGTCGTACAGGAACAGGTTCACCGCCGGCGGCTTGACCGCGGCCTGGAACTGGTCGTGGGGCGTTGCGAAGGTGATGGCGTCCGCGGGCACCAGGCCGGCGGGGAGCTCACGCACCAGGAGCTGCTTGAGTGTATTGTCCAGGTCGGCGATCATGGCTGGATCTGCTGTGCCGGGGCGACCCGGCGGCCACGGGTGGACGCGTCTGCGTCAGAGGGTGTCGCTGAACATCACGTGCGCTGCCGGAGCGGCATCCATCGACGCGAGATCCTCCAGCTCCGCTTCCGAGATCACCGTTCCCATCTTCCGGAACTCCCGCCGCGCGGCGCGCACGACGTGCCCCATCCGCACCACGTCGTCGTCCTCCGCCGCCATGAACGCCGCGGCCAGGGCGATGTTGCGGATGTTGCCGCCCGCCACCTCCACGCGCCGCGCCACACGCTCCAGGTCCAGCCCCGGCTCCAGCGGCGTCTCCGCGGGAAACACCTGCTCCCAGATGCGCACCCGCTCCGGCTCCCCGGGAAAGGGAAAGTCCACCGTGTGGTGCATCCGCCGCGTGAACGCCTCGTCCATGTTCCCGCCCAGGTTGGTGGCCAGGATCACCACCCCCTCGTACGCCTCCATCCGCTGGAGGAGATAGGCGACCTCCAGGTTGGCGTAGCGGTCGTGGCTGTCGCGCACCTCGCTGCGCCGGCCGAACAGCGCGTCCGCCTCGTCGAAGAAGAGGATGGCATTGCTGCTCTCCGCCTCGGCAAAGATGCGGGCCAGGTTCTTCTCCGTTTCGCCGATGTACTTGGAGACCATGGAGGCCAGGTCGATCTGGTACAGGTCCAGCCCCAGCGCGCCGGCGATGATCCCCGCCGCCATCGTCTTGCCCGTCCCCGGCGGCCCGGTGAAGAGCACGTTGAGCCCCTTTCCCAGCGCCAGCTTGCCGTCGAACCCCCACTGGTCGTAGACCCGCGCCCGGTGCCGCATGGAGGTGACGATCTCGCGGAGCTGCTCCGCGCGGTCCGGCGGGAGCACCAGGTCGTCCCACGCCTGGCGGGGCGCGACCTTGCGGGCCAGCGCGCTCAGGCGCGGGTTGGAGCGCAGGCGGCAGGCGGCCTCCAGGTCCTCCATCGTCACGCGCCCCTGCGCGGGGTCGCGCACGCGGGCCAGGGAGCGCGCGGTGGCCACCGCGTCGCGGATCTCGCCGCCGCTGAAGCGGAAGCGGTTGGCCAGCGCCTCCGCGTCCACGTCGGCTCCCGCGCCGTCGCCGTTCAGCAGCGCGCGCCAGAGCACAACGCGCTCGCCGTACGCCGGCCGCTCCATCCGCACGGGGTAGAAGGCCTGCCCCTCGGGTGCATCCGCCGGCTCCCACGCCTGCTCGCCGGCCAGGAAGGTGGCGCCGCGCCCCCGCGCCTCGCGCAGCACGGCGGACCGCAGCGCGCGGCGGTCGTCCGCCAGCAGCAGGTCGAAGCCCTCCCACAGCAGCGCGGCGCCCCGCAGCAGCCCCTCGCGCGCGGCGGCGCCCGCCAGCGCCGCGGGGTCGTCCGCCGCCAGCAGCCGCGCCACGTCCACGGTCAGCAGGGGGATGCCCGCCTCGCGGCACAGCGCCTCCACCGCCGTGCGCTTGCCGACGCCGTAGGGGCCCTGCAGGTAGACCAGCGCCGTCCCGCCGCCACCGGACGCGTCGCGGACCACCGCCGCCAGCGCCGCCTTCAGCGCAGCGGGAAGCAGCACGTCCTCCAGCCGCGCCTCCGGCTCCACCGCCGTGCAGATGCCCAGCAGCGCGGCATCGACCTCGTCCGATCCCAGGAGGAAGTCCACCACGCGCGGCTCCGGCCGCAGGTAGCGGCTCAGCAGCGGGGCGTCGCGCCCGGCGGGCTCGTCCGCCAGGCGCAGCAGGCGGTGGCGCAGCAGCGGCGCGGAGGCAGACAGCCGCGCGCGGCCGGCCACGCGGTCCGCCCACGCCGGGCACAGCAGCCCCAGCGCCAGGTCCACCGTGGGCCGGCGTCGGCTGACGTCGTCCTGCAGGTACGCGTAGAGCCGCTCGTACTTCAGGTCCAGCTCGGGCGCCATCGCCACCAGCAGCAGCCCCGCGTCCAGCGCCGTCAGCCCGGCCGCGCGCCGCAGCCGCGCCCATCGCAACCCGTCGTCCCCCGCGAGCGCGAGGGCGGGGCCTTCCGCCGCGTAGTCCGGCGGCGTCCCCGGCGCGCGCGATGCCAGCTCTCCGGCGTCGTCGTGCGACACGTACAGCCCGCGGTACGGGTCGGCTGCCGCCTCCGGCCCGTGCGCCGCGCGCATGGCCGCGACCGCCGCCTCGATCCGGCGGTCGAGCGCCGCCAGCTCGCGTAGCAGGATATCCGCGTCGCCGGCGGTCCCGGTGGATGGCGATGCCGGCAGGAGTGTTTCCACTGTAATTGTCACAAAGTGGATGATAGGTAGAGCGTGAGTCTCGGCGTTGCGTTGATCACTCCGCGCCCAACCTGCGGGACCTCGTGTCAGCGGAGCACTCCTCCTCGACCCGCGGAGTTCCGCCAATCTAAGGCCCATTCGGGACCGATGGTAGGGATTTCGTGAGCGGCTGCCAGCGCTTCCGCGCTCCGTGTCCACCATCCTGCTCGACGTGCGCGGAGTGCGCGCAACGGAGGGTTCGCGGGCATGCTCGCAGGTCGGTCCGGCATCGGGCGGGATGGCATCTCCGGGCCGCGCGGCTGGCGTGGCGGAGCGGGAATGCGCATTTTGCACGCGTGCTGACGCACCCGGCCCTTTCGCCTGCCACGAACCCGTGACGCCCACCAGCGCGCGCCGCACCACGCCCGACGACCTGGCCTCGTCCGCACAGGCGGCCTACGAGCGCCTGCGCGCGCTGATCGTGCGCGGCGGGCTGGCGCCGGGCGCGCGCGTCACGGAGGTGGCGGTGGCGGAGCAGCTGGCCATCAGCCGCACCCCCGCCCGCGAGGCGCTGCGCCGGCTGGAGCGCGAGGGGCTGCTGGTGGTGTCGCCCGGCGGGCGCGGGCGGCAGATGCGGCTGTCGGTGGCGCCGGTGTCGCGCGAATCGGTGCTGGAGCTGTACCGGGCGGCGGGGGCGCTGGAGGGCGTGGCCGGGCGCGAGGTGGCGGGGCTGCCGCCGGAGGAGCGGGCGGCGCTCGCTGCCGAGCTGCGCCGCGTGGAGGCGGTGTTCCACGAGGCGGCGGCCCGCACGCCGCGCGACTTCGACCAGATGTTCGAGTCGCACGACGCGTTTCACCGCACGCTGATGGCGGCGTGCGCGGGGCCCAGCACCTCCGCGCTGCTGGAGAGCATCCGCGCGCAGCTGGACCGCTACGAGTGGCTGTACGCGCCGCTGGTGGGGCCGGACATCTCGCCCACGTTCTCGGAGCACGAGGCCATCATCCGCGGCGTGGAGGCCGGCGACGCGGACGGCATCGAGGCCGCGGTGCGCGCCAACTGGTTCAACGGGGCGGAGCGCCTGGCGGAGGTCATCGAGAACGCGGGCGAGTGGGTGCTGCGCCGCGGCCTGGCCGCCAACCACGAAGCCTGGTCCGGCACGCAGGCGAGGTGAACGGCGGATCTCACGCAGAGCCGCGGAGGACGCGGAGAACTGCGGAGAAGCGACGCGTAGACCGGAGCGGTCAGCAGGGTGCCTCTCGTGCGGCGGAGGCCCCCTCCCCAAACCCCTCCCCCAACTTCGGGGGAGGGGCTTTTGTCTGCGCCTGACTGGCAAAACACCCTCCCCTAGACCTGGGGGAGGGTGGGCGCGTGGTGTGCGACCGGGTGGGGGCGCCGCCGCATGCGCCACGGCCGGCTACCCTGGAGAAGCGGTGTGATCGCAATGCGCAGCGGGCCAACCCCCGCCCGGCGCTAGGGGCGAGCCGCGCCGGTCCGGGCCAGCACCTCCTCGCCCACCTGCTTCCCTTCGCGCAGCAGGACCATGCGGTCGCCCAGGCGCTCGGCCTCGGCGCGGTCGTGCGTGACGAAGACGAAGGGGATGCGCCAGGCGCGGTGCGCCTCCACCACCTCTTCCTGCACTGCCGCGCGCGTCTCCGCGTCCAGCGACGAGAAGGGCTCGTCCAGCAGCAGCACGTCGGGATCGGTCATCAGCGCGCGCGCCAGGGCCACGCGCTGCGCCTCGCCGCCGGAGAGCTCCAGCGGGTAGCGCCCGGCCAGGTGCGAGATGCGGAAGCGCTCCAGCAGCCGCGCCAGGCGCTCGCGCGCCTCGCCGTCCGCCGCGCGGGCGCCGTACAGCACGTTGCGGGTCACGTCCAGGTGCGGGAACAGCGTGGAGTCCTGGAACACCAGCCCGCAGCGCCGGGCCCGCGGCGGCACCCACGCCCGCGGCTGCCGCGCGTACACCGTGCGCCCGGCGATGCGGATCTCGCCGTCGTCCGGGCGCTCCAGGCCGGCGATCATCCGCAGCGTCATGGTCTTGCCGGCGCCGCTGGGGCCGAACAGCACCAGGATCTCGTCGCGGACCGCGAAGTCCACCTCCAGCACGAAGTCGCGCAGCCGCCTGCGCGCGCGGACGGCCAGCACGCTCACGCCCTCCGCCGCCGCTGCCAGCCGGGCACGCGCCGCCGGATCCACGCGTTGAGCCCCACCACCAGCACCACGCTGATGGCGCTGATCACCAGCGCGTAAGCGCCCGCCGCGCGCAGCTCGCCCGCGTCCGCCAGGAAGTAGATGGTGAGCGGCACCGTGCTGGTCTCGCCGGGGATGTTGCCCGCCACCATGGCCGTCGCGCCGAACTCGCCCAGCGCG